>CAMYNO010000397.1 GCA_947259815.1 uncultured Parvularculaceae bacterium | reverse complement strand
GTTGTGAGTTCGCTTGATAACTTTCATGGACATGACCTTAGCCGTTTTTTCGAAACGGCGTGAAGTCTTTTAGGGCCTCAATTTCCATCCCCGTCTGCTCGCGTTCGGCGTCGAGATATTGGGCGATAGCGTCGCGGAAGCTCTCATTGGCAATCCAGTGGGCGGAATAGGTGGCGACCGGCTCATAGCCGCGGGCGATTTTGTGCTGTCCCTGGGCGCCGGCCTCTACGCGGGAAAGGCCGCGTTCAATGGCGAAATCAATGGCCTGATAGTAACAGAGTTCAAAATGCAGAAATGGGTGGTCCTCAAGGCAGCCCCAATAGCGGCCATAAAGCGCATCGCCCCCGATAAGGTTGAGCGCGCCAGCGACCGGTCTTCCATCGTGCTCGGCGACAATGAGCACGAGTTGGTCGCGCATGGTCTCGGCAATCAGGCGAAAGAATGTGCGCGTCAGGTAAGGCTGACCCCATTTGCGCGCGCCGGTGTCCTGATAAAAAAGCCAGAACGCATCCCAATGGCGCTCTGTAATGTCAGCGCCTATCAACTGCCGGATCGTAATTCCGCTGTCGACGGCGCCGCGTCGTTCGCGTTTCACGGCCTTGCGCTTGCGCGAGGAAAGCGCGGACAGAAAATCATCAAAGGATTCATAACCGCGGTTGAACCAGTGATATTGCTCGCCCATGCGCGGCAAATAGCCGGCGGCTTCGAGCGTTGCTGCATCGTTTCCTTCAACGAAGTTCACATGAGCAGAGGAGGCGCCCATGCGTTCGCCGACACTGATGATCGCTGCGGCGACCCCGGCGCGCGCGTCGCTTGATTTCGCTAAAAGGCGGGGGCCGGAGACTGGCGTAAAGGGCGCCGCGCACAGCAATTTGGGATAATATCGTCCGCCCGCACGCGCATAGGCATCGGCCCAGTGATGATCGAAGATGTATTCGCCCTGGCTGTGGCCTTTGGCGTAAAGCGGCGCCGCGCCGATTATGTCTTCATCGCTTTCGAGCAGGATGTGCATCGGCGCCCAGCCGGTTTCCGGCGCAACGGATTTCGATTTTTCGACGGCTGAGAGAAAGGCGTGGCTGACAAACGGGTTGTACGGCGCCTCCGGCGGGTTGGCGAGCGCATCCCAATCGCTCTCGCTAACCTCGTCAATTGATGCGAGCGTTCTCGCCAGTAATGCGCCGGAACCGTCAGGCATTAGTTGATCTCAAATACGCCGTCTATTTCTACTGCGGCGTTGAGCGGCAGGGATGGTGCGCTCACCGCGGCGCGGGCGTGGCGGCCAACATCACCGAAAACGCTGACCATGAGATCCGATGCGCCGTTCACGACCTTTGGCTGATCGATAAAGTCCGGCGTTGAATTGACAAAACCGCCAAGTTTAACGACGCGCTTTACACGGTCGAGATCGCCGCCGCAGGCCGCTTTCAATTGCGCAATAAGGTTGACGCCACAGGCATGGGCAGCCTCAATCCCGCGATCCAGCGAAACGTCTGCGCCGAGCTTTCCGGTAATCATGCCATCGGGCGCAATTGAAACCTGACCCGATATGAAGACGAGGTTCCCCGCAACCACATAGGGAACGTAATTCGCGACAGGCGCGACAGGGTCCGGCAGGACAATACCCAGTTCGCCGAGGCGGGCGTCAATTTTCGACATAAACGTCTCTTTCTCCTTTTGCGCGGATAACCTAACGCGGCTGCAGAAGAAAGAAAACGCCACGCCATGGACCGCCGCAGTCAATTCTTCTATGAGCGGGGCGATATGAAATGGAATGAAGATCCGTGGTTCGCCGTCTAAACCTTGCCGACAAGAATTTTGAACGCGACTTCGCGGCGTTTCTGGCGCTTGACCGCGATGACGGCGCCGATGTCGCCGGCGCGGTGGCGCAAATCGTCGCCTCGGTTCGCAAGGACGGTATGGTGGCGGTTGTGGCGCTGACCCGCAAGTTCGACGGGCTTGATCCGGATCAGACACCTCTACGCGTCGGCGCCGACGAAATAGAAGAGGCCGTATCCGCCTGCGATGCGGAAGACCTCGCCGCGCTGGAGTTCGCCGCGCGGCGTATCCGCGCCTATCACGAAAAACAGACGCCTTCCGATCTTCTGTATAAGGATGATGTAGGCGTTACGCTTGGCTGGCGGTGGAATGCAGTCGATGCGGCGGGGCTTTATGCGCCCGGCGGACGCGCCGCTTACCCATCCAGCGTCCTGATGAATGCAATCCCGGCGCATGTGGCGGGTGTCAAGCGGTTGGTGATGACGACGCCGACCCCGAATGGGGAGGTCAATCCGCTGGTGTTTGCCGCCGCGCGCATTGCCGGTATTGACGAGATCTATCGCATTGGCGGCGCGCAGGCGATTGCCGCGCTAGCCTATGGCGCGGGACCGATTGAACCGGTGGACGTTATCGTCGGGCCGGGCAACGCCTATGTCGCCGAAGCCAAGCGTCAGGTTTTCGGGCGCGTCGGCATCGATTCTGTCGCCGGCCCGTCGGAAATCCTTGTTGTCGCTGACGGCGACAATGATCCCGTCTGGATCGCCGCAGACCTTTTGAGTCAGGCTGAACATGACCCGTCGTCGCAGAGCGTTCTGATTACGGATGATCCGGCGTTCGCTGATACTGTATCGGCGGCTGTCGAGGTGCAACTGTCTGAAAGCCCGCGCGCGGAAATCGCGCGCGCCGCCTGGCGGGAAAATTCCGCAATCATTATTGTCAGCGATCTTGATGAGGCGCCGGCGCTGGTTGACGCTATTGCACCGGAGCATCCGGAACTGGCGGTCGCCAACCCTGAAACGCTTCTGGAAAAGGTGCGCCACGCCGGCGCGATTTTCCTTGGTCGCTATACGCCGGAGGCCGCCGGCGATTATGTGGCTGGGCCCGATCACGTCCTGCCGACGGCGCGCGCCGCGCGCTACGCCTCTGGGCTTTCGGTGCTCGATTTCATGAAACGCACGTCGATTATCGGATGCGACGCCCAATCCATCGGCGCCATTGGTCCGGCCGCTGCGCGGCTCGCCGATGCGGAAGGGCTGCCGAGCCACGCAAAGTCAGTCCGTGTACGGTTAAAATCCGTAGACGAGTGAAGCGCGCGCAATCTTGTCTGTGTCTTCGCGGCCAGGGGGTGGGTCGGTCTCATACCGCAATTCAAAGCCGATTGAGGTCGATAAGCCGTCCAGCAGCTTCGTCGTTAGCGCCGTCACCGATTGAACGGTCGTGGTCGATTGCGTCCATGTGGTGTTGACGTCCTGTTCAAACACCAGCCCGTCGCGGATGATCCAATCCAGTTCGGTTGCGCCATAGGCGGCGAATTCCTGCTCAATCTCGCGGGTGTCATCTATGGGTGAATAGCGAAAACCGGGACCGCCCTCGACCTTCCAGATGAAGGGCTCCGATTTATAGAGGTAATGGCCAAGGCCCGCGCCGGCGAACAGCCGATAATCGAAACCGGAAAATTCGTCTTCCTCATAGGAGAAGCGGCCATAGGCGAAAGTCCGCTCAGAGAAATTGTAGTCGAGTTTGTAAGAAGCGCCCCAGCGTTTCTGATTGACGATGCGCATGCCCGTTCCGTCGGCGTCGGACTCGGCGATATCGAAATACGCTTTCACATTGTGAGTGAAGTCGCCGGCCGTGCGGGCGGCGTTGAGGGCGACGCCGATGGCGAGATTGTCGGAGTTGCCCGCCGCAAAGGATGCGCCGGCCTGGACTTTGCCGGCCCATGGGCGAATCGCCAGCAGCCCGCCCTTGGGTAATGGCTTACCGCTAGCCGCGGCATCGGGCGCCGCTTCTGGTTCCGTGGGCGCGAGCGCCGCGATCTCGGCGTCCGCATCGGCGGTGACGGCGTCCGCATAATCGGGGAAAACTGTGAGAACCGCCTTCTTCACCGCCGCAATTTCGTCAGCGTTCCCGGTTTTGTAAGCAGCTTCAAGCAGCGCTCTGGCGATATCGGAGATTTCGCTGCTATTTTCAGCCAAAGCCGTGGATACCATCACGGCGGCAGCGCACGCCGCGCCTGAAAAACGCGAAAGAGACATAGAATCAATCCTTACTGATTGCCGCGCTTAAATCTGATTCTCCTGCTCAAGAGCAATCCGCGCCCGTTTCCATTCC
>CAMYNO010000396.1 GCA_947259815.1 uncultured Parvularculaceae bacterium | reverse complement strand
TTTGAGATCGAGCAGTTTTTATATCGTGAGGCCCGGCTTCTTGACGAGGAGCGGTATGACGAATGGCTGGCGCTGATGGCTGATGACATTCATTACTGGATGCCAGGAATCCAGGCCCGCCGCCGGGACGACAAATCGGAGCGGATCAGCGCTCGGCGCATGGCCTATTTCGATGACGATCTGGATTATCTGAAAAAACGCGTTGCGCGCGCAACCCACCCGAACGCATGGGGCGAAGACCCGCCGACTCGCCATTTTCATATGATCGGAAATATCGAAGTCGAGGCGACGGAAAAAGAAAATGAGTGGAGGGTCTTTTCATTGATTTATAATCTGCGCCATCGCAATGAAGCGGAAGAATTGCGACTGACCGCACGGCGCACCGATCTTGTTCGCCGCATGCCCAATGGCGCTCTGAAACTGGCTCGGCGTTTGATCATCCTACAACAGACCGTGTTGCAGGCAAAAAATATAAACACCTTCTTATAGGGAGGATCAATGGTGGGAATGGAGAACGCTTCACCGTCGGCAACACCGCGGTTTGATCATGCCGTCGCGATGTTTTGGGATGCGGTTGACAAGGCGCCATCGAAGCTCGCACTCATTGAAGGCGCGAGACGCATAAATTATGGGGAGTTTGGCCGCGCTGTCGCCGCGCTGTCTCATCACCTATCACAATGCGGCGCTGCGGGCGATTGCGTCGCGCTGGTCATTCCCAATTCAATTGAATGCAATATTGCAGTTTTTGCTACTCTCGCCTCAGGCGCGCAGGTGACCTTGTTGAATGCGGCTTACACCGAAACGGAGCTGGCGCCGCTGCTTGCGGCGTCGGCGCCGCGGGCGTTGATCGTGCTCGCGGGGTCGGCTGAGAATGCGCAATCAGCCGCCGCACGGACTGGAATAGACGACGTCATTTGCCTGGGCGAAGGTGAGTTCGCACTTGAGGCATTGGTTTCGTCAGATACGCCGCGCCCAGACGCTGTGCTGGCCGCAGACGGAATTGCGACGCTAGGCTTTACCGGCGGCACCACCGGCGCTCCCAAAGGCGTCGAACGAACCCACCGTATGTTGATGAACACGATTGCGGCCATGGACGAAGCTTGGCCAGCCCGCGTCGGAGAAGAGGTGTGGCTGAATGTGGCGCCGGTTTCCCATGTCTGGGGCTCTTTCATGGGGTGCATGAACCCTGTTTACAGCCAGTCGACGCTCGTTGTTGTGCCGCGCTTCACGCCGGACGATGTGGTTTCAGAACTAGCACGGCACAAGGTCTCTTTTTTCAGTGGCGGCCCGGCGGCAATTTATGGCGGATTGCTTTCGTCGAGCCTGATCGAGGATGCCGACCTGTCTGGGTTGCGCTTGTGCCCCGGCGGCGGCTCGCCTTTTCTCATGGAACTGCTGAGCGCGTGGGAAAAACGCACCGGCGTTCCGATATTAGAAGCATACGGAATGACAGAAGCCGGGCCGATCACCGCTAATCCCGCTGATGGCGGTCATCGAACCGGGACTACAGGCCTTCCGTTGACCGGCATTGAACTGCAAATTGTCTCCCTTGAAGATCCGAATAAACTGCTTGCGCCAAATGAAGTCGGCGAAGTACGGATTCGCGGTGCGCGCGTAGTACACCGCTATCGCGGCGAAAGCGCCGGTCATCCGGAAGGGTGGCTTTATACAGGTGATGTCGGCTCCGTTGATGAGGACGGTTTTCTTCGGATAGTCGACCGCAAGAAAGACATGCTGATCGTGAGCGGGTTCAATGTTTATCCCCGTGAAATCGAAGAGCTGCTGTGCACTCATCCGGAAGTAAGAAATGCAGCGGTGGTCGGCATCGCGGATGAGCGCAAGGGCGAGGCGCCGGTCGCCTTTGTTGAGACAGTCGAAAGGGGGGACCGGGCCGCAACCGTGCTGGAACAATTTTTGAAAGCCAATCTGGCCGGATATAAACAGCCCCGTCACATCATTCAGATCGACGCTATCCCACAGACAGTCGCTAGGAAAAACGACCGGAAACGGCTCGTTGAGATGGCGAAGGCGTATGTCGACAGTTGTCGGTCTGGTGAAACCAAGTCGATGACGCGCGCCGCGCAATAGAGTTTTTCTGATGACGGACAGCATACAGACTGCAGCGGATCGGCTTTGGCGTGCAGCGGCGTCGAAGGATCCATGTGCGCCGGTGCGCGACCTGATCGGCGATCTTGTGATAGATGCGGCTTATCAAGTGCAGGAAATCAACACGGCCCGGCGGCTCGAGTCTGGGCGCCGGCTTGTCGGGCGCAAGACGGGGCTTACGGCGAAGGCGGTGCAGGCCCAGCTGGGCGTCGATCAGCCCGATTACGGAATGCTGTTTGACGATATGGACATGCCGCTCGGGTCTGAGATTTCCGTGACAGCGGTGATGCAGCCGAAGGTGGAGGCTGAGATTGCCTTCATCATGGGCGATGATCTGAATGCGGAGACGCTGACATCGGCGGATATCACGGCGTCGGTGGACTATGCGGTCGCGGCGATTGAGATTGTCGGCAGCCGTGTAAAGGACTGGGACATTCGCATCCACGACACGATTGCGGACAACGCCTCAAGCGGGGTGTTTGTGCTGGGCGACGCGCCGCGGCGTCTGTCGGAGATTGATTTGCGACTGTGCGGGATGGTGATGGAGCGGCGCGGCGAGCCGATTTCCGTTGGCGCCGGCGTTGCGTGCCTCGGCAGTCCGGTAACGGCGTGTTTGTGGCTGGCCAAAGTCATGGCGCGGGAAGGCCGGCCGCTTGGCAAGGGCGATATTGTGCTGACGGGCGCGCTCGGTCCCATGGCGGGGGTTGCGGCTGGCGATGCGGTGACGGCGCGGGTCAACGGGCTCGGTTCCGTGACGGCGTTTTTTACGGAATGACAGGAAAGGCGAGATCAATGACGGGCAAGGTGAAATGCGCAATTGTCGGGTCTGGCAATATCGGCGCCGATTTGATGATCAAGGTGATGCGGACGTCGGATGTTCTGGAGATGGGCGCCATGGTGGGCATTGATCCAAACTCGGACGGATTGGCGCGGGCGAAAAAGCTGAGTGTTGCGGCGACCCATGAGGGCATGGATGGTCTCGTCAAGATGCCTGTGTGGAAAGATATCGAGGTGGTGTTCGATGCGACCTCGGCGAAGGCTCACCAATACCATAACGAGCTTTGCAAGCGTGATGGCAAACGAATGGTGGACCTGACGCCGGCGGCGATCGGTCCATATTGCATCCCGGTGGTCAATGCCGAGGAACATCTCGACAAGCAAAACGTTAATATGGTGACCTGCGGCGGCCAGGCGACAATCCCGATCGTTCATGCGGTGCGGCGGGTGTCGGAAAGCGTTCCCTATGCGGAGATTGTGGCGTCGGTCTCGTCGAAGTCGGCGGGGCCGGGCACGCGGGCGAATATTGACGAGTTCACCGAGACGACGGCGAAGGGCGTTGAAGTGTTGGGCGGCGCCGAGCATGGCAAGGCGATCATCATCCTCAATCCGGCCGAGCCGCCGCTGATCATGCGCGACACGGTTTATGCATTCTCCGTGGGCGGCAAAGAAGAAGCGATCGAGAAATCGGTCAAGGACATGGTGGCGGCGGTCCAGGACTATGTCCCCGGCTACCGGCTGAAACAGAAAGTGCAGTTTGAGCGTTTTGGCGGCAATCGAAAACTGAAGATTCCAGTGCTTGGAGAATTTGAAGGCGTCAAGGTGACGGTGTTCCTGGAAGTAGAGGGAGCGGCCCATTACCTGCCGGCCTATGCGGGCAATCTCGATATCATGACCTCGGCGGGCCTGACCATCGGCGAACGCATGGTGAAACACCTGGCGGAGGCGGCGGCGTGAGCGGGCTGATCAAGGATCCGACGAAGGAAAAAATCTATGTGCAGGACGTGACCCTTCGCGACGGCATGCATGCGATTCGCCACCTCTATGGCGTCGATCATGTGGCGAAGATCGCGAAGGCGCTGGACGAGGCCGGGGTCGACGCGATCGAGATCGCCCATGGCGACGGCATTCGCGGATCGAGTTTCAATTACGGGTTTGGCGCTCATACGGACTGGGAATGGATCGAGGCTGTCGCCGAGGCGGTTGACCGGGCCGTGGTGACGACGCTGATCCTGCCTGGCATCTGCACGATCACCGATCTGAAGCGCGCTTATGATCTCGGCGTGCGCTCGGTGCGGGTGGCGACCCATTGTACAGAAGCCGATGTCGCGAAACAGCATATAGGTGCGGCGCGCGATCTCGGCATGGATACGGTTGGCTTTTTGATGATGAGCCATATGGTCGAGCCGGAAAAACTCGCCGAGCAGGCGTTGTTGATGGAAAGTTACGGCGCGCAATGCGTTTATGTGACCGATTCCGGCGGCGCCCTCGATATGGATGGTTATGGGGCGCGTTTCGACGCCTATAATAAGGTGCTAAAGGACGAAACCGAGCGCGGCGTGCACGCCCATCACAATCTCTCGCTTGGCGTCGCCAATTCGATCGTCGCGGTTCAGAAGGGCGCCCGGCGGGTGGATGCTTCGCTGGCCGGAATGGGCGCGGGGGCGGGCAACGCGCCGCTGGAGGTCTTTGTCGCGGCGGCCGAGCGCAAGGGCTGGAACACCGGTTGCGATGTATTCAAACTGATGGATGCGGCGGAAGACCTTGTGCGCCCGCTTCAGGACCGCCCGGTGCGGGTCGACCGGGAGACCTTGATGCTCGGTTATGCCGGCGTCTATTCGAGCGTCCTCCGGCATGCAGAGAAAGCGGCGGAAGAGTATGGCGTCGATGTGCGCGACATCCTGGTCGAGCTGGGGCGTCGCGGCATGGTCGGCGGCCAGGAGGACATGATCGTCGATGTCGCGCTCGATATTTTGAAAGAGCGCGAACAGGCGGGAGCGGCGTAGATGGCGGGTCTTGAAGAACTGGCCGTCGTTGTCGATGAGGCGCAGCGCGAAGTGCGTGCAATCCCGCACTTGACGAAAGACCATCCTGATTTATCGGTTTCGGATGCTTATGCGATCCAGGCCTTGTCCGTAGCGCGGCGGATCGCCCGCGGCGAAAAACGCATCGGCGTCAAGATGGGTCTGACCAGCCGGGCCAAGATGGTTCAGGTCGGCGTAAACGGGGCGGCCTGGGGCCGGCTCACCGACGCCATGCTGCTGGAGGAAGGTGGCGTCCTGAAGAAGTCGGCGTTCGTGCATCCACGGCTTGAGCCGGAAATCGTCTTCCTCCTGAAGAAACGGCTGTCAGGAAAGGTGTCGGCGCTGGAGGCCATGGCAGCAGTCGAGGCGGTCGCGCCGGCGATGGAGGTGATTGACAGCCGTTATGAGAACTTCAAGTTCGCGCTGCCGGATGTGATCGCCGACAACACCTCCTCTTCGGGCCTCGTTATTGGCGCCTGGCGCTCTCCGGAAATCGAATTCCACAATCTCGGCATGGTGCTGTCCGTGAACGGACGGCCGAAAGAGATCGGTTCGTCCGCGGCGATCCTCGGCCATCCGGTGCGCTCGCTCGTTGCCGCCGCACTGATGACGGCGGAATGGGGCGAGGCGCTGGAGCCCGGTCATATCGTCATGGCCGGCGGAGCGACGGCGGCGCATCCCGCGAGCGTCGGGGAAACGATCGGCCTCGAGGTCCAGCATCTCGGCTGCATTTCCATCAATGTGGAAGCGTGAGGCAATGCCGATCATAGACGTGAGGACGCACCCAGGAAAAGGGCGGCGTTGATCCGGGAGCTGATAGATGCGCCGATACTGTCTGTACGGGTGATCATCCGCGAGGCGCCGCCTGAACATTTTGACGCCGCGGGCGTGTCGAAAGCCGAATAACGCGCCAAGGCTGAGTGTGGCGGCGACGGAAAAGGATTGAATAGTGGGCGACAATCCTGAAATCGGAAAGTTCATCGACGCCGGCGGCGTTAAGACCAATTATCACGATCTGGGCGAGGGGCGCCCGGTGATCCTGATTCACGGATCAGGGCCGGGCGTGACGGCCTGGGCGAACTGGCGGCTCAACCTGCCAGTGCTTTCGCAAAGTGTGCGCGCGATCGCGCCGGACATGCTTGGCTTTGGTTACACCGAGCGGCCGGCAGATGGCGTTTACACAATGGAGCGCTGGCGCGGTCATTTGATGAACTTCGCTGACGCCCTAGGTCTTCAGGAATTCGACATCATCGGCAACTCCTTCGGCGGCGCGCTGGCGCTCTCCATGGCCGTACATCATCCCGACCGCATCCGGCGCATGGTGCTGATGGGCGCGGCCGGCCTTGAATTCGAGCTGACCGAAGCGCTCGACAAGGTGTGGGGATATGATCCGTCGGTTGCGGCGATGCGCGAGATGCTCGACATTTTCGCCTATGACAACTCTTTCGTCTCCGACGAACTTGCCGAAATGCGCTACCGGGCGAGCATCCAGCCGGGCTTTCACGAGGCTTTCAGCGCCATGTTCCCTGCGCCGCGTCAACAGCACATCACGGCGCTCTCAACGCCGGAAGAAGAGATTGCTAAAATAGCCTGTCCGACGCTGATCCTGCATGGGCGAGAGGACCGCGTCCTCCCCATGAGCAACAGCCTGCGCCTGTTCGATCTCATCAAGACGTCCGAAGTTCACCTGTTCGGCAAATGCGGCCACTGGATCCAGATCGAACATAAGGATCGGTTCAATCTCCTGGTGTCTGACTTTCTCGCGCGAGACTAAAGGCCGCCGGTTAGAATTAATCGCCTCTTTGACCCGCCCCCTTTGAACGCAGCCACATTGAGAGAGTAAAATGGCCGTATCAGAAGGGTGTCTGGAAAAAGGTATTCCCCTAAAGAAATCAATCGAAGTTGCGTGAGGCTGAAGTCTATCTGATTGAGGGCTTGGGCGTTGGCGAAGTGATACGCCGGCTTGGCGTGAACAAGATTGGTCTGCCATTTGAAAAGTGGTCCATCAGTTGAGTTATAATCCGGCTTCAACATTGGAGCTGAGAGATGGGCAAGAGAGCAAAGCCTGAAGAGATCATTGCGAAACTTCGAGAGATTGAGGTT
>CAMYNO010000395.1 GCA_947259815.1 uncultured Parvularculaceae bacterium | reverse complement strand
GCGTAGACAGCTCCGCATTCACATAATCGAACAGCGCTTTTAGCGTGTGGTCGAGATATCCGTCGCGAACCCCGCCTGCCAGCCGGCGCGCGAGCGGCTTTACAAAAAACGGCATTGGCGCCGATTCCATCCGGTTCAACATCAACGAAAGAACCAGCGGCGGCATATACGATCCTTCAGCGGCGTGAAGCCAATATTTGTAACGCCGGTAATCCTCAGTATCCGGATCAGGCTTCAGCCGCCCGCCGCCATGGACATCGACGATGTGCTCAATGATGGCGCCGGTTTCTGCGTAAACGTCACCATTATCATCAATCACCGGCGACTTGCCGAGCGGATGGACCTTCATCAGGGATTGCGGCGCAAGATTGGTTTTCGTATCACGCTCGTAACGCTGGATTTGATAGGGAAGATCCAGTTCTTCCAGAAGCCAGAGTATGCGCTGTGAACGGGAATTATTCAGGTGATGGACCGTAATCATAAAGGCGTCGCCTTTCCTCAGTAGAGAACGCCGAGGGCGTCCTTGGTAAAGTTTTTCAACTCGTCATTGCGCCCGTCGCGAATTTTCTGAACCCACTCCGGATCCTGTAACAGCGCCCGTCCGACGGCAATCAGATCAAACTCTTTACGTTCCATCATCTCTACCAGATGATCGAGCGACGCCGGCTCCGAGGATTCGCCCCCATAGGCTGCGATAAATTCGCCGGAAAGGCCAACAGAGCCAACGGAGATTGTCGGCAGCCCGGTGAGCTTTTTCGCCCAGCCCGCAGCGTTGAGCGGCGAGCCTTCAAACGCCGGCTCCCAAAACCGCCGCTGCGAGCAATGAATGGCGTCGACGCCGGCGTCTTTCAAAAAGCCCAGCCAGATTCCAAATTCCTCCGGCGTCGATGCGGTCATCGCGTCGAAGTCTGTTTGTTTCCACTGGGAAATGCGGATCGTCAGCGGGAAATCCGGCCCGACGATCGCGCGTGTCCTGCGTATGATTTCACAGGCAAGGCGCGTGCGCCCTTCCCAGTCTCCGCCCCACTTGTCGTCGCGAATATTCGTTTGATCCCAAAAGAAACTGTCGAGGAGATATTGATGTGCGCCGTGAAACTCTATGGCGTCGAAGCCAATGTCCCTCGCCGCCTCAGCGGCGTTCACAAACTCGCTTATCGCGAGTTCGATTTCTTCTTCGCTCATTGGCGCCCATTGAACCTTGCCGGGCACGTTGAACCCGGAAGGCGACCAGGAAGCGACATCCGGATAGGGCGTCTTATCCGGGCGGCGCATCGGACCCTCGTGCCAAAGCTGAATCGCGATTTTCCCGTCTGCGCCGTGCACGCCCTTGACGACTTTCTCCCAACCCGCTTTTGCTTCGTCCGTATACATATTGGGAACATTCGGCGTTCCGGTCGCTGTCGTCTGATTGGTCGACACGCCTTCCGTCAATATCAGGCCGACGTCCCCTTCGGCGCGACGGCGGTAATAGGCTGCAACGTCGTCATTCGGCACATTGCCGGGCGAAAAGCTCCGCGTCATTGGCGCCATGACAATCCGGTTAGGGATGGACAGGCTGTTAATGGTGAATGGCTCGAACAGGACGTCAATCGATGACATGAAATACTCCGGCGTTTTTTGCTCAGGCCAACATAGGCGCCGCGGGCCCGCTTCGCATCAATTGTTTGCAGAGAACTGTGGCGCGGCCATCTCTGGGCGCTATAAGCACCTCATGAAATTCCTAGATCTCGCCAAGATATATGTAGAGTCCGGGGCTGGCGGCGCTGGCTGCGTATCGTTTCGTCGCGAAAAGTTTATCGAATTCGGCGGGCCGAATGGCGGCGATGGCGGTCGCGGCGGTCATGTCTGGATCGAGGCGGTTGATAATCTCAACACGCTGATCGACTTCCGCTTCCAGCAGCATTATCGCGCAAAAAACGGTCGCCCCGGCGAGGGCTCGAACCGTACCGGCGCCGATGGCGCGGATTTCATCATCAAAGCGCCGACGGGCACGCAGATCTTTGAAGAGGACGAGGAAACGCTGATCGCCGATCTCAACGAACCGGGCGAGCGCATATTGCTTGCAAAAGGCGGTAATGGCGGCTTCGGCAACGCCCGGTTCAAATCGTCGACAAATCAGGCGCCGCGCAACGCCAATCCCGGCCAACCCAGCGAAAAACGCACGCTCTGGCTTCGTCTCAAACTGATCGCCGATATCGGGCTTGTTGGCCTCCCCAATGCAGGGAAGTCAACTTTCCTCGCCGCCGTTACCGCGGCCAAGCCGAAAATCGCGGATTATCCGTTCACAACTTTATATCCCGGCCTGGGCGTGGTTCGCGTCAGCGAAGGGCAAAGTTTCGTGCTTGCCGATATTCCCGGCCTGATCGAAGGGGCTCACGAAGGCGCCGGCATTGGCGACCGGTTTCTTGGCCATGTCGAGCGCTGCGCAGCGCTTCTCCATCTGGTGGACGGAACTGCTGACGATGTCGCCGCCGCCTACCGCACTGTCAGAGGCGAACTCGACGCCTATGGCGCAAGCCTCGGCGGCAAACGCGAAATCGTTGCGCTCAACAAAATCGACGCTCTCGATCAGGAAACCGCCGACCGCAAGGCGTCGGCGCTTCAGTCTGCCTGCGGATCGACGGTGCGGCGTATCTCCGGCGCGACGGGCGAGGGGGTAAAGGCGCTCCTGTTCGAGCTTTACGCCCTTGCAAACGGCAAACCCGAAAGCGCGGAAAGTGAAAATGAGACGGAGTGGACGCCCTGAGGTGGACTCTCGGCGCACAGCCCCTATCTACGTCGGCAAGCTGACGCAAAGAAACAATTGCCCCTAACCGAAAAACCCATAACGCGGCGAATTGGCCTTCTGGGCGGTTCTTTTAACCCCGCCCATGAGGGCCATCGCGAAATATCGATGGTTGCGCTTGATCGGCTGGCGCTGGACGCCGTCTGGTGGCTGGTAACGCCGGGCAATCCGCTGAAAGATCCCGCCATCTACGCCTCATACGAAGACCGCCTGCACGGCGCACGCGCCATCGCCGACCATCCTGACATTGTCGTCAGCGATTTTGAACGCCGCCGCAACCTTCAGTATACGGTTGATACGCTGGAGCAGTTACAAGACGCCAACCCGGACGCCGCCTTTATCTGGCTGATGGGCGCTGACAGCCTCGCCGGTTTTCACCGCTGGAAAGACTGGCGACGCATTGCCGAACTGACGCCCATCGCCGTTTTTAACCGGCCGGGTTATGAAAACTCCGCCATGGAGAGTGAAGCGGCGAAAACCCTGGCGGCTTTTCGCGTCACGCCAAGCGAAGGCGACCTTCTCGAAAAAGAGCCCCCGGTATGGGTTTATTTCAACGAGACTGACAATCCACTGTCATCGACGGCGCTTAGAAACAAAACCTCGTAGCCTTTTGGAGAATCTGACATCCCATCTGAAGAATCCCGCCCCGACCTTATCGCGCCAATGGGCGCTCTCGCTTTCTTTCTCGACCTGCACCCGGCTCTCGGAGATTTTCGCGCCGACGTTATTAAAGGCCTCTCCGAAGACAAAAAGAGCATAAGCCCGAAATATTTTTACGACGAACACGGGTCGGAACTCTTCAGACAGATAACGGATCTTCCGGAATATTATCCGACGTCTACGGAGAAAAAAATTCTCATCGACAACGCCGCCGAAATCACAGCAGCGCCGGGGGCTGGCGCCGCTGTTTTCGAGTATGGATCCGGGGCGAGTGAAAAAATTGAATGGCTGCTCAACGGCCTCGATCAGCCAACCGCTTATGTGGCGATGGATATCTCGAAAGATTTTCTGATCGACGCAGCGTCGGCAATCGCGAAGCGATATGACTTACCGGTGGCGGCCATCTGCGCCGACTTTCACGGCCATGTGCATATTCCCGAAAATATTCTTCCGACCCCGTCGAAATGGCTCGGCTATTTTCCCGGATCGACGCTGGGCAATATGACGCCGGAATTTGCCGCCCGATTTTTGCGCCGCGCGGGGGAAACCCTGGGCGGCGATGCGCAATTTCTGCTCGGCGTCGATCTCGAAAAAGACAATGCAGTATTGAACGCCGCCTATAATGACTCAGCAGGCGTAACAGCCGCCTTCAACCTGAATTTGCTGACCCGGATGCGGCGCGAATTAGGCGCTGAAATCCAGCCGGAGGATTTCGAGCATTACGCGTTCTACAACGAAGAGCTTTCGCGCATTGAGATGCATCTGCGCGCGAAAAAGCGCACACAGATCGCCTTGGACGGTCACGAATTCACCTTTCAATCGGGCGAGACGTTACATACCGAGAATTCGTACAAATATTCCATTAACCGTCTAAAGGCCCTTTTCGACGAAACACCATGGCGTCTTGAGACATATTGGACCGACGAAAACGCCTGGTTTGCGGCGTGCCTTTTGAGCAACAAATAATTTTGCGCTGATCGCTTGGACGCGCCCATGAACGGTCCTATATTTAGAGCGTGGGAAGGTTTCCCGCGACACTTAAGGAGGATTACGCTGAGTTCCATGAACGGCGTACCGGCGGCCGCCGACAAGGCCGCGGTTAAATTGGTCGCTGGCAACGGCGACACTGTTGTAAAAAACCTGGCGGGGGGTGCTGGCGAGGATCGTTTATCAGGTCTCAGCCCCGAAGCTCATAGCCGGGAAATTCTTTCAATCATTTTGTCCGAGCTTGAAGACGACAAGGCTGAAGACGTCGTCTCCATTCCGCTCGCGGGCAAGTCGGATATCGCCGATCACATGGTGATTGCCTCCGGGCGGTCGCAGCGCCATGTCAGCGCCATGGCCGACAAGGTCGTCCGTCGTCTGAAGGATGCCGGTTTCGGCCGTGCGCAAGTCGAAGGCGCCAGCGCCGCCGACTGGGTGCTGATCGACGCCGGCGACGTCATCGTTCATATTTTCCGGCCGGAAGTCAGAAGCTTTTACAACCTTGAGCGCGTCTGGTCAGAAGCCGCTCATGCGCCAATCAAAGCGGACGCGTAACAGCGATCCTTATTCAAGCTTGTGCGCATTCAAATCGCGGCTATCGGGAAAATGCGCGGCAGACCAGAGGCCGCGCTTACGGACGATTATCTGAAACGCGCGCGTAACCACGCACGCCGGTTAGGGTTTTCCGGGCCGGAAATTTTCGAATTTGAGCCGCCCCGCGGTCTTGCCGGCGCAGCGCGCACCGCGAAGGAAGCCGAATGGCTCCTCGCCGAGGCCCAAGACGCCGCCGCCATCATTCTCGATGAGCGTGGCAAAAATATTTCAAGCGAGGCGTTTGCCGCCATTTTAACGGATTTGCGAGACGCCGGGACACGGCAGGTTGCATTCCTCATCGGCGGCGCCGACGGACATGACAAAAAAGTCATCGCGAAGGCGCATCATACTATCGCATTTGGCG
>CAMYNO010000394.1 GCA_947259815.1 uncultured Parvularculaceae bacterium | reverse complement strand
TTCTTCTTTTGTGAAGCCGTCTTCCATGAAGACGTCGATATGGGGGATGACGTTGAAGGCGATTTGTTTGGTGAATTTTTCCGGGCTCGGGCTGTCATTGACGAATATGCCCTTGGTCTGATTGAAAAGTTCGTCCATCGCCGCTTTGCCGGCGCCTGATGTCGACTGATAGGTGGAGACCACCACGCGGTTGATCTTTGCAGCGTCATGCAGAGGTTTGAGCGCCACGACGAGTTGCGCGGTCGAGCAATTCGGGTTGGCGATAATGTTCTTCTTGGTGAAGCCGATTACCGCGTCGGCATTCACTTCCGGCACGATCAGCGGGACGTCCGGGTCCATGCGAAAATGCGAGGAATTGTCGATGACGATTGCGCCGGCTTTCGCCGCTTTTGGCGCCCATTCCTTAGCGACCGCGCCGCCGGCGGAGAAAAGCGCAATGTCGGCTTGCGAAAAGTCGAATGTTTCAAGGTCGCGGCATTTAATCGTCTTGTCGCCAAAGGAAATTTCGCGGCCAATCGATTGGCGCGATGCGAGGGCGAAGACTTCCTTTACGGGAAACAGGCGCTCTGAGAGGATCTCGAGCATTTCCTGCCCGACATTTCCGGTGGCGCCGACGATTGCGACATTGACTTCCATTTTACGCTCCATGATGCGGGAGCGAAAAACGCGCAAATATTGCCGAAGTCAAGCACTGAAAGGCCGATCATTTCTCAACGGGTATCGAGAAAACGTGAAACCTGTATGCGGGCGCTAAAAAGAAATGGCGCGCCGTTCGGGACTGGATTGACGGCGTATATTTATGCGGCGTTCCATTTGATCTCAAAACCCGCCGCCGGTTTTAAACCCGCCTTTTCCGCGGCGGGGTAGCCGCACACGCGGCGCTCTTGGCGCGCGTGGCGCCCGTGGTGCGCGCGGCGGGCGGGGAATAGAGCGCCCGGTCCATCGGTCGCGAGTTTGCGGTAAGCCGAAGCCGCCGCGCCATTCCGGCCCGCCGAAATCGTCAGACCAGTCGTTTTTGCGTCTGCGCTGCGCCTTCTGGAAGCGCCGCCAGGCATTGCGCTCATTCACGGCGCCGCGCAGAAGTTCGGCCAAAATAACGCTGACAACGCCCATATCGGAAAATTCGGAATACGGACTATCATATCGCGCTGACTTGAACCGGCGACGTAGTGTTTCGAGTTCGCCAAGCACACCGGCCTGTTGCGAGACTGACCGATCGAGAGATTTTCCATATTCCTCGAACTCCATTCGCTCGCGGCGTAAGCGTATGAGCTCATCGACCAGATGGTCGTCCTCAAGGGTCAAGGTCTCGGCGGCGAGGACTTTCAGATCGGGGATCGAGCGGTCCGACAGCGCTTTTGCGATCAGCCTGCGCGCTTCGCCGATCGGACCGCTGCGTCCGGCGGCGGTGTCGGCGTGCTCTTTGGCAAGCGCCTGATGGTCGCTCTCCGCGCTGGCCATCAACCGGTCGGTTTCTTCAAGGGCCTTGCGCGCATCGGCCGCCTTGTCGCGTAGCTTGCCGACGCCGTCGCGTTCAAGCATTTCGCGCTCATAGATTTCTATGGCGGTTTCCATTTCAGCGGCCGCGGCTTCGACCCGGTCTAAATGCTCCGCAAGCCGCTCAGGCAATTCAAGAAGGCGTGCGTAATTCAGCTTTGCATCGCGATAGCGAATGAGGCGCGCGACCCAGCGGTCGAGTGCGACAAAAAGGAAGAACGCGCGATAATCTTTTGTGCCGAATTGACGCTCCCACAGATATGAAAAGAGCGGGTCATTGTCATAAGGCGCACCCTTATCGGCGCGGTCCGCGCGAGCCAGGTCAAGCTTGGCCTGCGCCCGCTCGACAACCTCATTCGCGTGTTCGAGGGCTCTAACGCGTTTCAGGTAACCCTCGTCTGTTTCCAGCCGTTCATTGGTCTTCTCGACAGCGCGATCATGGGTCTCCACAGCTTTGTCTAGCGCTTGCTCGCGTTGGCGCCGGTCCTGTTCCAGGCGTTCGATCGTATGGCGGGCCTCTGCAATCTCACGCGTAAGCGCGTCGAGGCGTTCCTCATGGGTCTCGATAAGGTGCATCGCCTCTTCATCGGTCTCGCCAAGGGATTTGGTGAGATCGTCCGATTGCAGATTATCAAGGCGGATGGCGGCAATGCGGCGATAGGCGTCCGCCTCCGCGCGCTCAATGACGGCAAGCCGACCGGCGCGCTCTGAAGCGGCACGGTTTATATCTCCAAGGCCCCTGCGCGCTTCAGAGATTGAAGCGTCAATGCGATGAAGAACGTCGCGGCCAGAGGTCATATAGCGCCTACCATTCGAGGATCGCTCCGCCGCTGGCGTCAATCGTGTAGGATGGCGCAAGGGCGCCGCGCGGCTTTTCGCCGATCACTGCATTCTGAATGATTTGATCGTCCTGTTTGTCTGCGGCGACGCGGTTGAACTCGCCTTCCGGCACGCGCACGCCCCAGCTTGTCGTCCAGCCCCGTTGTTGGTCTTCTTCACTGGCGATTTCGATCTGTTGAGCGCGCCCGCCAGCGTCGACCGCTTCTACAATTAGATAATAATTTCTAAGCGAGGCATCATCGTCATGGGTGCGGAAGACGCCGGAAAATTCACCGGGCCGCGAGACGATGCGGACACTGAGCGTTTGCTTGAGCAGGGCCTCAAGGCGTTGCAAATCTGTGACGGCGTCACGTGCACTATTGGCGTCGCCTGCATCCGCTGCGGCGACCCCGTCCTGGTAAGCGGTTTCGATTCTTGCGCGGGCGGCGGCGGTTTCCGCGATGGATAACGCAGCATCGCGTTCGGCGATCAGCGCGTTGGGAAGGGTTTCGGTGAGTTCGATGCGCGTGGCGTCCAATCGGGCCTCGCGCGGGCCGTCAACACCCAGTTCCCATATGGCGGTGGCGAATGCGGCAATGCCGAGGATAACGGCAACCGGCTTGAGCCAGCGGTCGCGGGCAATATAAAACTTTGCAAGGCTGACCGCGAAAGAGTTTTTCGGCGGCTCATAAGCGAAGCGCTTTTCTTCAAGCGCCTTGACCCCGTCGGCGAGAATACGGTCCGGAACGTCTATGCCTTGCGCGGCGTAGATTTCCTTTAGCCGGCCGATCAGTTTCTTTTCCCGTTCCTCGGTTCCCAGTTCTCGGTCGATCAGCTTTTCACGGTGGCGCAGCGTATCGACGATATCCATGGCGAGCATGACATCGTCGAGTTTCTTCGGCGCGGCATCGCTCAGCGCGCCGTTGGGCGTCAGGACCGTCTCGCTCACGCGGTAAGAGCCGCGCTGGCGCCTTGTTCAACGAGCTTCGCCAGCCGTTTCTTGCCGTCTTCAACGGCCTCGCGAATTTCTTTCGAATTCTCGGTGGAGAGCTTGCGCATTTCCGTGATGATCTGCTGCGAGCGTTCCTGATAGGCGACGACCGAGTCCACAAGGCGTTTCACGGCGGCGGCGGAAACCGTCGGCCCGTAGCCGGCCTTCACCGCTTCTTCCTGGACCTTGCCGCCTATGTCGGACAGGGTTTCAAGCGAGTCCTCGATACCTTTTTTCATCGCCTCCAGCGTTTGCGTCGACTCGTGCAGGCCGTGCATGCCGGTGAAGGTGGCCGTAAGGGCGGTAAGGACTGTTTCATTGGTGCCGAAGAAGGAAACGGACTGCGCGTAGATGCGCTCTTTCGCATTCGTCGTTTGCACCAGCCGGGTCATGATGACTTCGGATGTATTATAACCAACGGTGATATTGTCGGAGAGATCCTTTGTCACCTGGTAGCGTTTTTCTTCCTTTTGCAGCGTGCGCAAGGCTTCATCGCGGTCGAGTTCCAGTCCGGCGCGCTCGGCGTCGTCGTCACCGGAAAAACCTTCAACCGCTGCAACCTTCTCGCGCAGCCCCGCCTTTGATTTTTCAAGTTCTTGCTCAGCGGTGCTCAATACTTCCAGCGCCATGACTTCGGATTGTTTCAGCGCGCCGCGAAAATCGCGATAAACCTCAAGGATGCGCAACTCGCGTTCGACCTGATCGCGGGTGTCGGCGGCTACCTGAAGGTAAAGATCCTTGATTTTTCCAAACCGCGCGGCGATGTCGCCGCGGGTCATTTTCATCCAGACATTAGAGACGCGCTCAAGTGTGGAAATTTTTCCATCGGCATACTGATCGACCAGGGATTTTGCGTCGTCGCGTATCGAGTCAAACGCAGCCGTTATACCTTCATAACGCTCGCCGACATTCATGCCGGAGACTTCCTCTCGCACCACATCGTTAAAGTGCGATGCCTGATCGAGGGTTCGCGCAATTGCGGAGACCCTTGTTTCGTCGAGGTCTGAAATCTGGTTTAACAGTGCGATGATTGGCGCTGGCTCGCCGTCTTCCGGCGCAAAGCCAAGCGCACGCAATTCGCCCATGGCGCGATCAAGATATTGAAGCGCCGTCTTGCGTTCTTCCGCAGCCATATGAGTCTCCCAAGCCGTCCCGCTTATTATTTAGGGAACGCCGGCTCAGGCGCCAAGGCCTTGAAAAGATAAGGAGCAATCCTTAGGCGGGCCGCCGGAACGGGACGATCTTGTTGTCGCAATCATGGCCGATATCGGCGCGTCCGAGATAGGGAACGCCCGCTCGCTCACACCAATATTGCGCAATCTCGACTTCATCTGCGCCAAATGGACGGTCGTTTTCGGGAACCTTTGAGACGCGCCCCAGCCGGACGCCCGCGACGCCGGCAAAGGCTGGCGCGGAGGTGATGGCGCACATGGCGCGGTCGATCTGGTAGAGATATTCGCCAACGTCTTCGAGCATGAGTTGATGGCCGGCAAGCGATGGGAACCAGTCCGCGCCGATCATATGCGCCAGCACGGTTATGTTGAACGCCGCCACCGGCTCGCCGGATTTCGCATTTGCTTCAACCCCTGCCTCATCGCCATCGACAAGATAGGCGAGGGCGCGAGCGATATTTTTTTCGCCGCCGGGGAATGGCAATTCCGCCGCCACCGGTCCGTGGACGGGCCTGCCGATCTTCGCGGCATGCAGGCGGGCAAAGATCACGCCGGCGTCGGAATAGCCGAAATAGGTCTTTTCACGCGCCGCTGTATTCATCTGCTCGTAAACCGAAGGGTCGAGCCGGCAGGCGCCATAGCCGCCGCGGGCGAACCAGATGACGTCAAATTGCGGATTATTGGCGACCTCCAGGAACGCCGCGCTGCGCTCCCCATCGCTTCCGGCGAAATGACCGGCGGTCAAAAAACACTGTTCATGAAAATGGATGGTTGCCCGCTCTTCGCAGATTGACGCCACAAAGTCGCTAAATTGTTGCGCCAGATCCCGTTCTATGCGGGCGCCGGGGCAGACAAATGCGATATTTACTGGGCCTTTCGCCATCGAAGATTTGCTTACCACTTGTTGGTTAATTTCCGTTACATCGATCTGGTCATGACTGAAATACGTGAATTTTTCTTCTGCGGCGTCGGCGGCTCCGGCATGTTACCGCTAGCGGTTATCCTGAAAGCGCGCGGCCATAATGTGGCGGGCTCGGACCGATCGCGCGATCAGGGACGAACGCCGGAGAAATTCGATTATTTAACGATGCTCGGCATCCGGCTTTTTCTGCAGGATGGCAGCGGATTGAAACGCGCGCAGCAGGTGCTCGTCGCCTCCGCCGCGGTGGAAGATAGCGTGCCGGATGTGGCGGCGGCCAACGCCCTTGGCGCTGAGCGCATCACCCGCGCGCAATTGCTCGCCGAGATTTTCAACGATGCCGAGATGCCGGTCGGTGTCGCCGGGACCAGCGGGAAGTCGACGACAACGGGCATGATCGGCTGGATTCTCCATCACGCCGAGCGCAATCCGACCGTGATGAATGGCGCGGTGATGAAGAATTTCGCCAGCGAAGAAGCCATGTTCGCCAGTGCGCTTGTCGGCGGCAACCGCTTCTTTGTTTCCGAGGTGGATGAAAGCGACGGCTCCATCGCGATGTATAATCCAAAAGTTGCTGTGCTGAATAATATCGCGCTCGATCATAAAACCATGGACGAGCTACGTTCGCTGTTTGGCGGGTTTGTCGACCGCGCCGAAATTGCGGTTCTCAATCTCGATAATGATGAAACCCGCGCAATTGCCGCCGCGCGCACGGCCCCAAAGGTCACCTATTCGACCGGCGATTATGACGCTGACTTGATCGCCGAAAATATCCTGCCCCAGCCCTTCGGCGTGACTTTTGCCGTTGCCGCGAGGGATGGCGAGCGTGCGAGCGTCAGGTTACGCATGCCTGGCCGTCATAATGTTTCGAATGCTCTTGCTGCTATCGCCGCTGCGACGGCGTGCGGCGTTGAACTTCCCGCCGCGGCGAGCGCGCTTGGTGAATTTTCAGGCGTCAAGCGACGTCTCGAATGGGTCGGCGAAGCGAAAGGCGTCACGGTGATTGACGACTTTGCCCATAATCCGGACAAGCTTTCGGCAAGCCTGGCTGCGCTGCACGAATTTCCGGGACGCCTCCTGCTCGTGTTCCAGCCCCATGGG
>CAMYNO010000393.1 GCA_947259815.1 uncultured Parvularculaceae bacterium | reverse complement strand
CGAATAACGTCAGAACCAAGAATGTCGTCGACAACGGCATGCCGAAACGCGACAGCACAAGCAGCATCAGCGGCGGCAGCGTGTGGTACCATTTCGGGTCGAAGATCGGGTATTTGCTCGTATCGTTCAAGCGGCAATAGGAGGTGTCGCAACCGACTTTAAAATCGCACAACGCCTTCGCGCTGCCATCCGCATTCCGCAGGGCCCCGCCATCGGTGATATAGCCATAGAAAAAGACAACGACCAAAATCGTCGATGCAAACAGGAACAGCGCCCACCAGGGCAGGCGCCTGTTCGAGTTTATAAACGTACCCAGCGTTTGCAGCGCGTCGTTTCCGACAACCGCATAGGCTGCGAAAATAAATCCGACGATCGCATAAATGCTAAGATCAAAATCCATACCCGGCCCCACTCAAATTCAGTGCGGTTGATGCATGGCCAACAGCACTATCTCGGCGCCGGAATCCGCTTTGTCTTAGAAAGACTTATCTCGCGGCGCGGCAATCAATCCCCTGAGGGACCGAAGACCATTCCGCACAAATATGTCACAGTTTTATGACGGCCTTATGCAGCTACCCGCATTGTTATGATTTTTGTGGGATTTGCAGGCGGTTCGCCTCGCTCCGCCGCATCGACGTGCTCCATGCCGTCAACGACCTTTCCCCATGCCGTATACTGTCCATCAAGGAATGAGGCGTCATCGAAGCATATGAAGAACTGGCTATTGGCGCTGTTCGGGTCTTGCGCCCGCGCCATGGAACAGATCCCGCGCTGATGACTGACATCGTTAAATTCGGCCGCCACGTTTGGAAGATCGGAACCGCCGGTTCCGGTGCCTTTCGGGCATCCCATCTGCGCCATGAAGCCGTCGATAACGCGGTGCAGTTTTATACCGTCGTAAAACCCGTCTTCCGCCAGCTCCTTGATCCGCGCAACGTGATTAGGCGCCTTGTCGGCCATAAGTTCGATCGTCACATCGCCAGTGTCGAGTTTTAAAACCAGTTTATCGCTCATCGTTCAATTTTCCCGTCAATTTTTGTTGGCACTTTTATGTCGCAATTATCTTTTACGTATCCGGTTTCATCCACATCGCCGCGCCGTTTCAGATACCGCATGAATGTCTCGCTATCGGTGCGCATGACCTCAATGTCCCGGCGCTCGTCGGCCGGCACATCGGACGCAGCACGCACACGCATGATCGGCGTTGGCCGGCTCGGCGGCTCGCCACGGGCAATCCGCCGCGTAGCTTCAAACCCGTCAAGGATCCAGCCCCACGCCGTATAGCGCTTGTCGAGGTTAAGGCGCGAATCCCCAATCATGAGAAAGAACTGACTGTTGGCGCTGTTGGGGTCGGTCGCACGCGCCATGGACATTACCCCCGGGCAATGCAGCGGCCACAATTCCACGCGCGACGCCGTTGTGAAGGCGCGCAATGATTCCGGCTGGGCGCCAACAGGCATGCCGTCGATATAGCCAACGCGCGGCGCGATGCGATCGCGACCGATGACACGAAACCCGGTAATCTCAGCAGTGTCACGGGTGAATTCGCCGGGAACGTTCGGCTTATCCGAGCCGCCTGTACCATCGCCCTTCGGATCGCCGCCCTGCGCCATGAAGCCTTCAATGACCCGGTGGAAATTGAGGCCGTTATAGAACCCCTCCTGCGCCAGTTCGCGGATTCGTTGGGCATGCGCCGGCGCAAGGTCCGGCCTCAGCTCGATGATGACCGTCCCGGCGGGAAGGTCCATATATATGAGGTTTTCGATATTAGTGGGGCGCCATGCGTCAGCCGGCGCATTCTCCACGATCTCTTGCGGGGTCGGTTCGGCAGGCGCGTCCTCATCCGCAGCTACAGCAACGGACGCCGCAGCCGAGAAAATCGTCAACAAACAAAATTTCCGCATAAAAATCCCGATCTTGTTATCCGCCCGTCGGCGGCATTGTATCGAACTGTTGGGTACTCGGGTGAGGCTGGTCCCAACTCAAGGCGCGCGAGGCAAAGATGCTCACAGCAGGTTTATAGAATTCCGGATCATCGAGGGTCGAGGCCACAATTACTTTCAATCCCGGCAGGCTCGTATTGGTGTTGAACATGGGTACGCCGCAATTTGGGCAGAAATGGTGCGTTACCTTGGCGCCGGAATCCGCGGTCAGGTCGTAGCCCCTGGTCTCACCTGCGACCTCCAGACCGCTTTCCGGAACGGCAAATAAAGCCATATGCCCGCCGCCGCTCGCTTTTCGGCAGTCCGTACAGTGGCAGTTCCCGGCAAAAACCGGCTCGCTCTCGCCCTTATAGGATATGCCGCCGCATAAGCATCGCCCCGAGAACTCAGCCATCGTTTATGCTCCGAATATCGCCAGCCGATAAGATAGGGACTGGCGCCCCCGATGAAAACGCCAACATCCGCATTATTTGGCAAATTTGCCGGTAAGTCTCGTCGCGACATGGTCCGGCACAAATGAAGTGATATTACCGTCCAGCCGCGCGATTTCCTTGACCAGCCGCGATGCTATCGACTGGTATCGCGCATCCGCCATCAAAAATACGGTCTCAATGTCGTCATTGAGGGACTGGTTCATCCCGACCATCTGGAATTCGTACTCGAAATCCGAAACGGCGCGCAGGCCACGGATGATAATGTTCGCCCCCTGACCTTCGGCAAAATGCATCAGCAAATTTTCAAACGGCGTGACCTTGATCGAAACGCCGCTGGCTTTTGCGATACGCTTCATCTCGAACTCGACCATTTCGACGCGTTCATCGAGCGTGAAGAGCGGACCTTTATCGCGATTGATCGCAACGCCAACGACCAGCTCATCGACGAGCTTTACCGCACGCTCGATAATATCCACATGGCCAAGGGTCAGCGGATCGAACGTGCCGGGATAAAGTCCGCGTCGTTTAACCATCCTCCTCACCCTCTTCTTCCTCGCCCTCGGCGTCTTCAACGCGCCCGACGGAAACGACGCGCTCGTCTGCACGGGTCTTGAAGATCGTAACACCCTGGGTGTTGCGCCCGGCGAGGCGAATGCCTTCGACCGGCGTACGGATCATCTGCCCGCCATCGGTCACCAGCATGAGCTGGTCGGCGTCTTCGACCGGGAACGAGGCGACGACGTGGCCGTTTCGCTCCGTCGTCTGAATGGCGATGATGCCTTTGCCGCCGCGTCCTGACGTTCGGTATTCGTAAGACGACGTGCGCTTGCCAAATCCGTTTTCCGTGACCGCCAGAACGAATTGTTCGCGCGCGCCCAGTTCGGCGATTTTCTCCTGGCTGATCGCAACATCCGGCGTTTCGCCATCGTCTGGCTCGTCGTCGCTTTCTTCTCCGGCGGCTCTACGCATGGCGGCTGCATGTTTGAGATACGCTTTTGCATCCTCCGACGAAGTTTCGACGTGATGTAAAATAGCCATCGAGATCACATGATTGCCGTCATCGAGCTTGATGCCGCGCACGCCGGTCGAGGTTCGCCCGGCAAACACCCGCACCACATCGACCGGGAAGCGGATGCAGTGTCCCGTCGCCGTTGTCAGCAGGACATCTTCATCCTCGCGGCAGATTTGTACGCCAATGATCGCATCGCCCTCGTCGAGCTTCATCGCGATCTTGCCGTTGCGGTTTACCCGCTGGAAGTCGGATAGCTTGTTGCGCCGCACGCTGCCCGACCGCGTTGCAAACATGATCTGTAGCTGCTCCCAGGAATCCTCATCCTCAGGCAGCGGCAGGATATTGGTGACGCGCTCATCCGGTCCGAGCGGCAGGAGATTGACAAAGGCCTTGCCGCGCGATGTCGGCGCCCCTTCGGGCAGGCGCCACAACTTCATTTTGTAGGACATGCCGGTATTGGTGAAGAACAATAATGGCGTGTGCGTATTGCCGACAAAAAGCTGGTTGACGAAATCTTCGTCCTTGAACTTCATGCCCGCGCGGCCCTTGCCGCCGCGTTTTTGCGCCCGGTAAGTGGAAAGCGCCGTGCGTTTGACATAGCCGGCATGGGTGACGGTGACGACCATGTCTTCCTGAGCGATCAGGTCTTCGTCTTCCACCTCGCCTTCCGCTTCGACGATTTCCGTCCTGCGCGGCGTTGCAAATTCATTACGCACCGCGGCCAGCTCATCGGTGATGATGGACATCACCCTGTCGCGCCGGCGCAGAATATCGAGATAATCGGCAATCTTGTCGGCGAGCCCTTTCAGCTCGTCGCCGATTTCGTCGCGACCAAGCGCCGTCAGTCGTTGCAGGCGTAAATCAAGAATCGCTTTTGCCTGTTCTTCCGACAGCTTCAGCGTGCCGCCGTCAGTCATCATATGACGGGGATCGGCGACCAGTGCGACCAGCGGCGCAAGGTCTTTCGCCGGCCAGTCGCGCTCCATCAATTGCGCTTTTGCCGTCGCCGGGTCCGGCGCCTTGCGGATAAGCGCCACGACCTCGTCGATATTGGCGACAGCGATGGCAAGACCGACAAGAATATGGGCGCGATCACGCGCCTTGGCGAGATCAAACTTCGTCCGCCTTGCGACAACCTCTTCGCGGAAATCAATAAAAGAAGACAATACCGCGCGCAGATTCAATTGCTGCGGTCGGCCGCCATTGAGCGCCAGCATGTTCACGCCAAAGCTCGTTTGCAGCGCCGAGTGCCTATAAAGCTGGTTCAGGACAACATCGCCGGTGGCATCCCGTCGCAACTCGATCACAACGCGAATACCTTCGCGGTTCGATTCATCGCGAATATCGGCAATGCCTTCGATTTTCTTGTCGCGAACAAGCTCGGCAATACGCTCGATCATCACCGCCTTGTTCACCTGGAACGGGATTTCGGTAACGACAACGCCGTACCGGTCCTTGCGGATCTCATCGATCGTTGCGCGCCCGCGCATGACTACGGAACCGCGCCCCAGCATCAACGCCGCTTTCGACCCGGCCCGCCCGAGAATCATGCCGCCGGTCGGAAAATCCGGACCGGGAACGATTTCGAGCAATCTTTCATCGGAAATTCCCGGCTCCTCGATCATGGCGATCGTCGCGTCTACAATCTCTCCGAGATTGTGCGGCGGAATATTCGTCGCCATGCCGACAGCGATGCCGCCGGCGCCGTTAACGAGCAGGTTCGGAAACCGCGCTGGCAAAACCATCGGCTCGTGTTCCGAACCATCGTAGTTTGCCTGGTAGTCAACGGTGTTCTTGTCGACATCTTCAAGCAGCGAATGCGCCGCTTTTTCCATGCGCACTTCGGTAT
>CAMYNO010000392.1 GCA_947259815.1 uncultured Parvularculaceae bacterium | reverse complement strand
TTGACCCGCAACACGAACGGACCGCCCTTGGCGTCGTCCCGCAGCTGCGCGATCCACTTCGCCGGCTCCCAATAGGTGACGCGATAATCCGTTAACCCCGCCGTCGCCATGATCGGCGGATATTGAACATTGCGAATATTGTCATAGGGCGAATATTCCGCAATCCAGCCATATTGTTCGGCGCTTTCGTTCGGGTTGCCCCACTCTTCCCATTCCGGCGGCGTTAGCGGCAAATCACCGTCCGAGATAGTCGTAATAACGTCGACAAAGGGGACAGCAGCGATCACGCCGGCATACAGCTCCGGCCGCAGATTAACAGCGGCGCCGACCAGTAGCCCGCCAGCGCTTCCGCCGTAGATCACAATCTTCTTTTGCGACGTATACCTCTTCTCGATCAGCGCTTCAGCCGTTGCGTTAAAATCGGTGAAGCTGTTCATTTTCTTGTCGAGTTTACCGTCGAGATACCATTGCCTTCCCTTGGCCGCGCCGCCGCGCACATGGGCGAGCGCATATACGACACCGCGGTCGACCAGCGACAGGATGTTCGTGGAAAAGCCGTCCGAAATCGTCGCGCCATAAGCGCCGTATCCGTAAATCAGCGCCGGCGCGGAGCCGTCCGTAGGCGTTGATTTCAACCGTAAGATAACAACCGGAATTTTAGCGCCATCGGCCGCGGCAGCGTCAATCCGCTCGACAACATAAAGCTCAGGATTGTGCCCGCTCGGAACTTCCTGCGTTTTGAGCAGCGTTCGCTCACGACTTCCCATGTCATAGTCGAATATCTGTTGCGGCGTTGACGGCGACTCATATCCAAAGCGCACAGTCGTCGTGTCATACTCAAAGCCGCTGTGGAGGCCCAAAGTAAACGCCGGTTCGTCAAATGCAATTTCGTAAGACGCCCCGTCATAAGTCGATACGACGATACGCGGGACGGCGTTTGAGCGTTCATAATAAACGAAATAATCCTTGTAAGGGATCATGCGAACGATGTTGTGGCCCTCTTTATGGGAAATCCAGTCAACCCAGTTTTCGCGCCCCGGCGAAGAAACCGGTGCCTTGACGATCTTGAAATCGACAGCGCCGTCGGCGTTTGTGCGAATGATGAAATCATCGCCGTGATGTTCAACATCATATTCGACGCCGTTTTCGCGTTCCGCAATCAGGACCGGTTCAGCAAGCGGATCGCTGGCGGGAATAGCCCGATACTCGCTGGTAATCTGGCTGACGGCGGCGATCAGGACATAGTCGCCGCTTTGGCTTTTCCCAATGCCCAGAAAAAATCCGGGGTCTTTTTCTTCATAAATCAGCGAATCCTTGGCAGCGGCTTCGCCCAGACGGTGATATTTAACGCGTACCGGTCGCTGTTTGTCGTCGCGCTCGACGTAAAAGAATCCGGAAGCATCTGCGCTCCATACCGCGCCTGCTGAATCAGCATTTTCGATTTGGTCGGGCAACTCCTCGCCAGTAGCGATTTCCCGAACGTTGATCGTAAAATACTCTGAACCAAGACGATCAACGGCGAAAGCAGCGTATCGATGATCGGGACTGTGGGCGACGGCGCCGATGTCAAAAAAACGCGCGCCCACCGCTTCCGTGTCTCCATCAATGATCACCTGCTCCTCGCCGCCGCCGCGCGGCGTTCGCACGTAAATCGGATATTGGCCGCCTTCCCTGAAACGGCGCAGATATTCCCAGTCGCCATCGGGGACAGGAACACTTGTATCGTCCTCCTTCAGCCGGCCGCGCATTTCGAAGAATAATTTCTGACGAAGCTCGCCGATGTCTTCCGTGACGGCGCCGTAATATTCATTCTCCGCCTCAAGCGCCGCACGAATATCCGCGCTCAGAACCGACGGATCGCGTAAAACACGCTGCCAGTTATCCTCACGCAACCATGCGTAGTTATCTGTTCTCGTATGGCCGTGCTGGGTGCTTTCGACCGGGCGTTTTTCGATTGTGGGGGGCGCTAGTTCCGCCGCCGCGGCGAAGGGAGATGGAGGCATCGTTTCTTCTTTCTGAATTTCAGCGCCGGGGGATTTGTCGCCCCCGCAAGCAGCAAGTATCATGGCTAACGCGGCGCACAGGCCGCTTGCTCGGTACCCCATTTGCATTACCCGTATTTTTGCGCCGCACGGATTTGCCGGCTACCGCGAAATAACCGGGATTTCATGTCATTTGCAACGGCGAGTTAATTAAACGTCGGCACGTCATAGGTGCTCTTTCGCTGTAAATTCCCTGTGATATGGACGGTCTTTGGGTGGCGTATGGCGCTGGTTGCAGGCAAGTTCCGCCATCGTCGCCGGCCAGGAGGTTTATATGGCGTTGCGCCTGTTCGTGATTTTCGCTCTCACTTTCGTACTCAGCGCCACAGCGCGCGCGGATAATAATGATTCAGAAAGCACCGATACACCACCACAATATTTAACCGCGGTCTTCGCCGGTGGTTGCTTCTGGTGCGTCGAATCGGATCTCGAAAAACTCGATGGCGTCGGCGATGTCGTTTCCGGCTATGCGGGCGGCGATTCTGAAAACCCTACCTACCGCAACCATTCGGGCCATCTGGAAGTTGTTGAAGCCCCCTTCGACCCGACAGTCATTTCATTCCGGCAACTGACCGATTACTTCCTGCGCCACATCGATCCACTCGATGCAGGCGGGCAATTTTGCGATCGCGGGTATTCTTACACAACGGCGATCTTTTACCAGAACGCAGACCAACGCGCTGATGCGCTGGCCGCCATCACTGCGGCTGAACAGGAACTGGGACAGGAAGTCGTAACCCCGGTTTTAAAGCTCGACCGGTTCTGGCGCGCCGAAGAGTATCATCAGGGTTATTACAAAAAGAATCCGGTGCGATATAAATTTTACCGCACCGGTTGTCGCCGCGACGCGCGCGTTGAAAAAGTCTGGAGCAAGTAACCGTCGCTAATCGACGACAGTTACCCGATCAATCGCCAGCGGAAGCCGCTCCCGCCGATCCCTTGTCCGGAACCGGAAATCCACGATCGCGCATCAACGCATCAATCGTTGCATCGCGCCCGCGAAAGACGTTGTAGGCTAGCGCCGGGTCAACGGAATTGCGCGGTGCAAAGAGGTGATTGACGAGGCTGCTCGCCAGTTCCTTGTCATAAAAACCGCCCGGCGCTTCGGCGAACGCTTCCGCCGCATCAGCGGTTAAAACATCCGCCCACATATAGCCGTAGTAACCGGCGGAGTAGCCTTCGCCTGAGAATATATGCCCGAAATGAGGGCTGCGGTGACGCATGACAATCTCTTTTGGCATACCAAGTTCAGCAAGCGTTTCACGCTCAAACGCATCGGGATCAATGCCCGTCGGATCGACGGTGTGATATTTCATGTCGACCAGCGCCGAACCGAGATATTCAACAGTAGAAAACCCCTGCATGAAAGTCGACGCCGCTTTGATTTTCGCAACAAGTTCCGCCGGCATTGGTTCGCCAGTCTCGTAGTGGACGAGATATGTGTTGATGACTTCGTCCGTCGAGAGCCAGCGCTCCAGCAATTGCGACTGAAATTCAGTGTAATCGCGTACGCCGCCATTGGTCGTGGGATAACGGGCTCTGGACGAAAGCGTATGCAAGCCATGGCCGAATTCATGGAAAAATGTCTGCGCGTCGTCCCAGGAAATCAGCACAGCTTCGCCTTCCGGCGCTTCAACAAAGTTAGAGTTGTTTGCCGACAGCGGGGTATGCCTGCGGCCAAAATTATCTTCATGGGAACGATAGCTTGTCGCCCAGGCGCCGGACCGTTTCCCGGTGCGCGCAAACGGGTCGAGATACCACAGGCCGACATAATCACCGGACGATTTATCAGTGACGGTCCAGACTTTTACATCTTCGTGAAACACCGGGACCGAACCGTCGTCCACCGGCGAAAACTCAAAATTGAATAACTCACCCGCTACGAAGAACATTGCCTCGCGTAATTTGTCGAGCTGGAGATATTGTTTTACTTCATCCGAATTCAGATCGTATTTCGCCTGACGGACCTTCTCCATGTAATAGCGATAATCCCAGGGCTCAATTGTAATTCCGGCGCCTTCCGCATCGGCAATCTCCTGCATTTCCGCGACTTCTTCTTCCACACGGGCGATGGCGGCAGGCCACACCTGCTCCATAAGGTTCATGGCTCTTTCAGGCGTTTTCGCCATGCGATTTTGCAATCGCCAGGATGCGTAGTTTTCATACCCGAGAAGCTGAACCCGCTCATGACGCAGGTTCAAAATCTCCGCGATGATTGCATTGTTGTCGTGCTCATCGCCATTGTCGCCGCGACTGTAATAGGTGCGCCAGACTGTTTCACGCAGGTCGCGCTCATCCGAATAGGTCAAAAACGGGTCCATGGACGAGCGCGTATTGGTAATCGCGTATTCGCCGTCGCGGCCTCGTTCGGCAGCAGCCGCGGCAGCGGCGGTTACAAAGGACTCCGGCAAACCGGAAATCTGTTCTTGTGAAATATACGTGACATAGTTTTCTTCATCGGCAAGGACATTGTTGGCGAACTGCGTGTGAAGCTCAGCCAACCGCTTGTTGATTTCGCCGTAACGGGTTTTCGCTTCCCCTTCGAGGGTTGCGCCGTTCGAAGCGAAAGAATCATATGTCAGCCAGGCCAGACGCTGCTCATCCGGCGCAAGGTTTTTCAACTCCTTACTTTCATAAACCGCCTTCACGCGGGCGAAGAGTTTTTCGTTTTGTGTGATCTTGGTGAAAAATTCCGACAGCACCGGCGCCATTTCGCGTTGGATATCGCGAAATTCCGGCGTTGAAAGGTTCGATGACCACAGCCCCCAATAGGTCAGGACACGACCCAGGTGATCTCCCGTTCGCTCCAGCGGAACCAGCGTATTGGCGAATGTGGGAGCCTCTTCATTTTCCGTAATCAAATCAATTTCTGCAAGATTACGCGCCATGGCCGCCTCAAGCGCAGGCTTCAACCCTTCAAGGCGCATCTCGTCAAAATGCGGCACGCCGCCAAAGGGACCGTCATATTCGGCGAGCAGAATATCGCCCGCCGCGTTGCCAGAGGCGACAGGATCAAGCCCTGCGAAGTAATCGGGGCCATCATTGTCCGGCGCTGTAATTGTCGATTTATCTGTCATGTTTGGCGCTGCCGCAGCTCCGTCATCGCCGGCGTCAACTGTAGCGTCTGGTGACTGGCCACATGCGCTGAGAACGACGGCAATTGCTAAAGTGGATACAACAAGCGTTTTGCGCATGGTGCAGCTCCTTATCAAGGGTGAATTGGATCAGATCTTTGATAGCGTCTGGTGTTTAATTTAGCCGCCGGCCACGCGCCCTTCGCGCCGGCATATTCACTATTCATGGTGAAGATCGCCGATGGCAATGGCAATACGTTTTACCGTGCGGTAAACGCCATTCACCGCGTTAGACGCCCGTTCCGGGGCGCCCAGCGCTCTTGCAGGACTGAATTTTGAAGCTTATATTCATTCCTGCGCGGGGATTTTCCTGCGTAAGAATCTTCGGGGCGGGGTGAAATTCCCCACCGGCGGTAATGCAGGAAAGCTGATAACTCAGCCAATCTGACGAGCCCGCGAGCGGACACGCCCATGGCGTCGATGCAGGATCCTGGTGAGAGCCCAGAGCCGACGGTTACAGTCCGGATGGTAGAAGGTTCGAGACAGACGACGCGGGAAATCCGGGCGCTTAGCGCTTTGGCAATTTTCTATAGCGTTTAGCCTGTTTTGACGCCCCGAGACCGTTTGGCCGAGGGGCTTTTTTATGGGCGACGCCCAGAGTGACAAGCTAGCCGACGCACAGGCCGACAATGGCGCGATGATGCGCGCGATTGATCTTGCGCGACACGCAGCCGGTCGAACGGCGCCGAACCCCATGGTCGGCTGCGTCCTTGTAAAGGACGGCCGCATCATTGCCGAAGGCTGGCACGAAGGCCCCGGCAAGGACCATGCGGAAGTTATGGCGCTGAAAAACGCCAGCGAGGAAGCGCGCGGATCGACGGCTTTCGTTTCCCTGGAACCATGCAATCACACCGGCCGCACCGGCCCCTGCTCAAAAGCGCTGATTGCGGCCGGCATTCGTGAGGTCGTCTGCGCCATGGCTGATCCGAACCCGGTTGCAGCGGGCGGCGCCAACCGCCTGCGCGCGGCGGACATTCCCGTTCGCGTCGGCATTTGCGAAACCGAAGCGCGCCATCTTAACCGCGCCTGGCTGCACGCTATTTCTGCAGCACGCCCCTTTGTCACAGCAAAATCAGCTATGAGCCTGGATGGCCGTATTGCGACCCATACCGGCGAAAGCCAATGGATAACGTCGCACGAAAGCCGCAAGGCCGGGCATCGCATTCGCGCCAACGTCGATGCGATCCTTGTTGGCGCGCAAACCGTCCTCGCTGACGATCCGTCGCTTACAGCGCGCATCGGCGCCGAAACAAGACGTCCATTGCGGGTCGTGCTCGACTCCACAGCACGCACCTCTCCCGGCGCCAAAATATACGAACGCGTGGGCCGCGGCGCCCTCCTCGCAACAACCGGACGCGCCACTGCGAGACGTCTGGATCCGTTTCGCGAAATGGGCGTTGAAGTTCTTCAGCTACCGGCGGAAGAAAACGGTCGGGTCGATCTTGATGCTCTCCTTTCCGAATTATTTGCCCGCAATGTCCATCATTTGATGGTCGAAGGCGGCGGCGAAGTGCTCGGCGCGTTTTTTGACGCGGATTTAATCGACGAAATCGAACTCTTCGTTGCGCCGAAATTGATTGGCGGCGGCAGTCCGGCTTTTGGCGGCAAGGGCGTCGCTCACCTTGCCGATGCCGACCGCTTTGACTTCCGCCTCACGGCAAGTGACGGCCCGGATCAGCATTGGACTGGCATGCGAAAGGAGACTGCCTGATGTTCACCGGTCTCGTGGAAGAAATCGGCGCCGTCTCAGCAATCGGGCGTCGTGGCGATCACTTTGACATGCGTATTACTGCGCAGGCTGTGCTGGAAGGCGTACGGCTTGGCGATTCCATTGCGGTGAACGGCGTATGCCTGACAGTCACCGAATTTGACGCTGAGTCTTTCTCTGTCGGTCTGGCGCCAGAGACGCTTGCCCGCACAAATCTTGGCGCACTCACCCCTGACTGTCCCGTCAATCTTGAAAGATCCGTCACGCCAACGACCCGAATGGGCGGGCACTTCGTTCAGGGTCATGTGGACGGGACCGGAACCATCACCGCATTTCGTCCGGATCGCGATGCTTTATGGGTTACAATCTCAGTCGATGCTGGGCTCGCGCGCTACATCGTGACCAAAGGCTACATAGCGATTGACGGCACGTCGCTCACGGTCGTCGATGTCGGCGCCGATTGGTTCAACGTGACGCTCATCAATTACACGCAGGAAAAGATCATCATCCCGCGCAAGAATGTCGGCGATCTCGTCAATCTGGAAGTCGATATTCTCGCGAAATATGTCGAGCGGCTTGCGGGCGAGCGCAGCGCGGCCGGCGTTACCGCTGAAACGCTGACATCCGCAGGATTTATCAAGGAAGGAGCCAACTGATGCCCATTGCATCTGTTCGCGAGACGATCGCGGCCTACAAAACTGGCGAGACCGTTATCATTGTCGACGATGAAGATCGCGAGAATGAAGGCGACCTCGCAATCGCCGCGGACTTTGTCACGCCAGAGAAAGTGAACTTCTTTGCCAAGGAAGGCCGCGGCCTTGTTTGCTGCGCCATGGCGCCGGAACTCGTCGATAAATTCGAACTGCCTTTGATGGTGCCGCAGGATGAAAACCGCTCCGGCTTTGGCACCGCCTTCACGATTTCCGTCGAGGCGGCAACCGGTGTCTCAACCGGAATTTCCGCCGCCGACCGCGCGCATACGATCAGAACGCTGATCGACCCGAAGGCCGGCCAGTCGGATATCGTGGCGCCGGGGCACACTTTTCCGCTG
>CAMYNO010000391.1 GCA_947259815.1 uncultured Parvularculaceae bacterium | reverse complement strand
GCGCAATGGTTTGCCGCGCGCGGATGGCCGGCGATAACGGAGTATGTCGTCAGGACGAGGAAACTGGCGATGATGCCGACAAGACCGATGGCGCCCCAAAGCGGTGTTGCGCCGACATCTTTCGCCAGCGCCGCTGGCGATCCGACGGCGGATAATCCCTTGCGCCGGCCGATGGCCAGTTCGGCCATCAGGATTGGCGTCGCAATGAAAACGACACAAATGAGATAGACAATGACGAAGGCGGAACCGCCATTCTGGCCGGTCTGAAACGGGAAGCGCCACAGATTGCCGAGACCGACCGCGGCGCCGACCGCCGCCATCAGAAAAGCGAATCGCGAAGACCACAATTGGGGCGCGCCGGGTGTCGTTGCCATTGATTGTATCCCCTTGTCCGATCGCAGTCTTTTAGAGGAACTGCGCGCGCATGTCCCTCTCTTTAGTGATGTAAGCGGACAGTTAATTTGCAGGCTTTGTGGAAATGGGTCTGATCCGGACGTAGTGAGATGTAAAACATCAGCGGCGCTATTGTTGCTTTTTACTAATGGCTTATTCTCCGGCCATGGCCGATGGCGCTGTGACATCAGATAAAATTCTGCCGCTTCAATTCGCGCAATGGTTTGCCGCGCGCGGATGGCGGGCGCGGGCCCATCAGCTTGAGTGTCTGGAGGTCGACAGAGAAGGCCGCTCGCATTTGCTTATTGCCCCGACCGGCGGCGGGAAAACCCTGGCCGGTTTTCTGCCGAGCCTTGTCGCGCTCGCGGACCGCAAGCCGCCGAAAGAGGGACGGCTTCACACGTTATATATCTCGCCGTTGAAGGCGCTCGCCGTCGATATTGCGCGCAATCTCAAATCGCCCATAGACGAAATGGGCCTCGATATCGCGGTTGAAACCCGCACTGGCGACACGTCCGCGGCCCGCCGCCAACGCCAGAAATTTCTTCCGCCGGATATGCTGCTGACAACGCCGGAGAGTTTATCGCTCCTGTTGGCGCAGGAAGATGCCGGTAAATATTTCGCCGGGCTTGAACGGCTGATCCTCGATGAATTGCACGCGCTTGTGCCGAACAAGCGCGGACATCTGTTGTCGCTGGCGATATCGCGGTTGAGATCTCTTGCGCCCAATTTGCGCCTTGCCGGATTGTCGGCGACCGTCGCCGATGCGCATCCTCTGATCGACTATCTGACGCCGCAGAATTGCGACGGTGCAAAATCCGCGCGGCTTATTCGAGCGGCGAAAGGGGCCGAGCCTAAGGTCGATGTTCTTTACTCGGATGAGCGTATTCCATGGTTGGGCCATTCAGGACGTCACGCCTTTGAAGAGGTCTATCGGCAAATTCGCGAGAACGCTCTGTGCCTTGTCTTTGTGAACACGCGAAGCCAGGCGGAGGCGACCTTCGCCGCGCTCTGGCGTCTCAACGATGACAACCTTCCCATTGCCCTCCATCATGGCAGTCTTGAAGTCGCCCAGCGGCGCAAGGTCGAGACGGCGATGGCGGAAGGGCGCCTGCGCGCGGTCGTCTGCACATCGACCCTCGATCTCGGCATTGACTGGGGCGACGTTGATCTAGTGATCCAGATGGGCGCGCCGAAAGGCGTTTCGCGCCTGACCCAACGGACCGGCCGCGCCAATCACCGCATGAACGAACCCTCGCGCGCGCTGATGGCCCCGGCGAACCGGATGGAGGTGCTGGAATGTATTGCCGCCCGGCAGGCGATAGAGGAGGGCGTCCTCGATGGGGAGCCGCCGGGCAAGGGAACGCTTGACGTTCTGGCGCAGCATATTGTCGGCACGGCCTGCTCCGCGCCCTTTGCGGCGGATGATCTTTATGCGGAGATCAGGACAGCCTCGCCCTATGGCGACCTGCTGCGCAAGGCGTTTGACGATGCGCTCGATTTCGCCGCGACCGGCGGCTATGCGCTCAAGCGTTATGAACGCTACCGCAAGATCGTAAAAACAACAGACGGCTTATACAGAATCCGCGACAAGCATGCAGCCCAGCAATATCGCATGAATGTGGGAACGATCGTCGAGGCCCCGGCGCTGAGCGTGCGGTTGGCATCGTCTCGCGGACCGAAACGGCCGGGCCGCAAGCTTGGCGAAATGGAGGAGTGGTTTTTCGAAAGCCTCGAAATTGGCGACGTCTTTTACTTCGCTGGCGAGACACTGCGCCTTGAGCGTATCACGGGGACCGATGTGGTCTGCACCCGCGCGGTGCACGAGGCGCCGCGCATTCCAAGCTGGGGCGGGGCGAAATTTCCCTGGTCGACGTTTCTTGCGGACCGGGTGCGCAACATGCTGTTCGATCGCGACGCATGGGCGGGATATCCGGATCAGGTGCGCGACTGGCTGAGCAAACAGGCGGAAGTTGCGACGATCCCCGCGCCCGATGCGCTGCTTGTGGAAACCTTTCCGTATAAGAACCGTTTTTTCCTCGTTTGCTATCCCTTCGACGGCTGGCCGGCGCACCAGACCCTCGGCATGTTGCTGACGAAAAGGCTGGAACGGCTTGGAAAACAGCCCATCGGCTACGTGCCGACGGAATATGCGCTCTCGATCTGGGGCCGTCAGGATATGTCGGATATCGATATGGCGGCGCTCTTTGACGAGGACATGCTGGGCGACGATCTGGAGAGCTGGCTGGCGGAATCGATCCTGATGAAGCGGACATTCCGCAATTGCGCGGTTATCGCCGGGCTTATAGAGCGAAAACATCCGGGGGCGGAGAAAAGCGGACGACAGGTCGCCTTTTCCGCCGACCTTATTTACGACGTTTTAAAGGAACACCAACCGGACCATCTGTTGCTGCGCGCCGCATGGGACGATGCGGCCGGCGGGTTTCTTGATCTTGCGCGGCTTCAGGGGCTTCTTGCGCGGGTGAGAACGCGTATCGAGCATTCGCCGCTTGATCGCGTATCGCCGCTGGCCGTTCCGGTCATGCTGGAAATTGGCCGTGAAACTGTTGCGCGCTCCGCCAGCGAAGAGGCGCTCAAAGCCGTTTCGGAGGAGATTATCGAAACGGCGATGGGTGCGGGCGCGCGCGTCTAGAACGCATCGCGCAAGGGTTGGTACGCGCTTGCATCGCCGCCATAGGGCATGACGAATTTAATCGTCTGGACGTCGTCATACTCGCCATAAATTTCAATCGCGAGATGGGTTTTGAGATTGTCGCCCGCAATCACCTTTCCGGCGGCTGGGTAAAATCGCGTTGGCG
>CAMYNO010000390.1 GCA_947259815.1 uncultured Parvularculaceae bacterium | reverse complement strand
CTTGTTGAAGAACACGAAGGAAAGCGGCGCATTATACCGTCGCTGTGGCCGTCGCCGGATTTTCGCGATTTTGGCGTGCGCGGCGACTTATCGGAATTTGACGGCGTTCGTTTTGAAGAACAGGAAAGTTTCTCGGGGGAGATCACCGAAGCCCGCTTTGTCGATGTTGTCGCCGAAGCGATGGGAAGGAGAATGGAGGATGATCCGCGCATTGTTGTGATGGGCGAAGACGTTCATCGCCTTAAAGGGGGAACGAACGGCGCCACCCGCGGATTGACGGAAAAGTTTCCCGATCGTGTATTGGGAACGCCGATTTCCGAGAACGCTTTTGTCGGTCTTGCTGGCGGGTTGGCCGCAGACGGACGATATGTTCCGGTTGTTGAATTCATGTATCCGGATTTCATGTGGGTGGCCGCCGATCAGGTCTTCAATCAGATCGCCAAGGCGCGCCATATGTTTGGCGGCGACACGGATATGGCGCTTGTGCTTCGCACGAAAGTTGCGATGGGCACTGGCTACGGCTCGCAGCACAGCATGGACCCGGCGGGCATTTTCGCGACCTCCGTTGGATGGCGGATCGTCGCGCCGTCGACGCCTTTCGATTATGTGGGACTGATGAACAGCGCATTGCGCTGCAAGGATCCGGTGCTCGTGCTGGAGCATGTCGATTTGTACAATCGCAAAGGCCCGGCGCCTGTCGACGATCTCGATTACTTCATCCCGCTTGGCAAGGCGAAGATACTCCGCACCGGCTCTTCAATGACCATACTTACCTATTTGTCCATGGCGCAGGCTGTTACGGAAATTGTCGAGCGCATGGACGTCGATGCGGAAATCATCGACTTGCGCAGTCTCGACAGAGCCGGAATCGATTGGACGACAATTGAACAATCGATCGAGAAGACCGGCAATGTTCTGATCGTCGAACAGGGGTCTATCGGTACGTCTTACGGCGGCATGCTCGCCGCAGATATTCAAGACCGCTGTTTTGACTTGCTCGATTCACCGGTGCAGCGCGTTCATGGCGGCGAGGCGAGCCCCAGCGTTTCAAAAGCGCTCGAACGGGCGGCCTGCGCCGGTGCAGACGACATCGAGCGGGGCGTGCGCAGGGCAATGGCTGAGATCGGCCGTCCGTATCACTAAAAGTAGAATAAGGACGAACACGGAATAAAAGGGAGACCAGACAATGTTCAAAAAAACACTGTATGCCGCTTTTTGTTTTGTTGCGTTACTTGCGGGCGCTCAGGCGTCGGCTAGCTGGCCGTTAACCGAGGCGACCGGCTTTGGCTCGAACCCCGGAAATCTCAAACTCTTTTACTATGTGCCGACGAACCTCCCCGAAGGGGCGCCGCTTGTTGTCGTTGCGCATGGGTGCACGCAGACCGCGCAGGATTTTGCCGACACATCGGGCTGGCCCGCGCTTGCTGACGATTATGAGTTCGCGCTGGTGTTTCCGCAAACCTCCACTGACAATGAACCGGCTGGCGGATGCTTTCGCACATGGGAGCCCGCGCATCAGCAACGCGGCGCCGGCGAGCCGCTATCCGTAAAGCAAATGATTGAATACATGCACAGCCAGTTCGCCATCTCACTTGATGAGGTCTTTGTAACCGGCATGTCGTCCGGCGGGCATTTAACCAATATCATGCTGGCGACATATCCGGACGTATTTAAAGCCGGGGCGCCGGAATCAAGCTTTCCCTATAAATGTGCGACGCAAATTACGGAGCTTGCGACGTGCAGCTTTGGCGGAAAAATTCTGACGGCGCAGCAATGGGGAAACCTGGCGCGAAGCGGGTATCCCGGTTATTCCGGCGCGCGGCCGAAGGTGCAGATCTGGCATGGAAGCGGCGATCCATATATTTATCTCGTCAACCAGTATCAGTTGGTGAAACAGTGGACGAATGTGCACGGCATTGATGCGATTGCCGATTTCGGCAACCTGCTGCTTGGGCAACCGCGATACTATTACAAGACATTGTTCGGCGTAACGAAAGTTGAAACGGTCACCATACAGGGCATGGGCCACGCCATTACGGTTGATCCGGGGGCTGGTCCCTGGCAATGCGGCGCAACCGGGCCCTATGCCGCCGATTTCAATATATGCGCGTCATACTGGATCGCGGTATTCTTTGACATCACCTAAGGCGATGGCCTTCGCTCAAGTTATGGTCAGGGGGCGTATCGGCCCCTGACTGGCGGAACCTGTTGAAAATCGCCCCCTTGCAAATTCACAGGGACACTGGAATTTTATCGGCGGGACGCGAACAGGTGTTGCCGCAAATATTTCCCGCGAAGATGTGGCATGGGTGAAAGAATTGATGCACGTTGGCGCGCCTGCCAATGGAGTAGACGAACTATGAGCGGCGATCGGCTTGGTGAGCTAGTCACATCGACATTGAAGATGCTTGAGCCGTATGCGGACGAGCCGATCAGCGATCAGGAAAGGGATGAGCCTTTGCTGAGCTTGCTGAACCAGTGCGAAATGCATTGCGAGGCCTTGTCGAAAGCGCCGGTGGAGCCCGTTCGCACCATCCACCACTTTGCCTGCACCGGCGGGACGATTATGTGTCGGGCGATCGCGGCTCAGCCGAATGCGGTCGTGTTGAGTGAAATCGACCCGCTAAGCGCCATCGGCAAGAACGCCGGTAATTTTTCACCGCAAGATATTATCGGCCATGCACGCGCCGGTATGCGCGGGGCGTCGGATGCGACGGCGACGAAGACATTTCTTGCCTCGCTCAAGGCGCTCTATGAGGAAATGACGCAGATTGGCCGCCATCTCGTTCTGCGCGATCACACGCATTCGCATTTTTGTACTGCGGTTGATCCTGCCTCGCGGCCGAGCGTGCGCCAGATGCTCAATGACAGTTTCCGTCTGCGCAGCATCGTTACTGTCCGGCATCCGCTCGATTCCTATTTATCGCTGATCAAAATGGGATGGGTGCATTTCGCGCCGGCGACCTTGCAGGAATATTCAATCCGCTATCGGCGGTTTCTCGATGAATATGCGGGTCTGCGCATATTCCGGTATGAAGATTTCACCGAGAGCCCGGATAGCGAAGTTGAGGAAATGACCGGCCAGCTGGAATTGCCTTACTATGCCGACTGGCAGAGCTTGCTGCCCCTCATCGAGTTGTCTGGCGACAGCGGGCGTAAGAGCGATGAGATCGCCAGCCGGCCGCGTCGGCCCGTGCCGGAAAACATTGGGGCGGAGACATTCAGGAACGCAGCTTATGATGCGATTTGCGATCGTCTCGAATATGATCCCGATCCGACAGCGCCGCCTTTGAAATAGTTTGCGGGCAGGGCGCTGCAACAGGACAAGGCGACACAATGTCGAATGACGGCCGCCCGAATGTCGACCACTCGCGCGTTGAATTGCTGGCGGCGGCGAACAACCATCTCGGTGAGGGGCCGTTATGGGACCACCGCACGGGCAGTCTTTATTGGCTCGATATCACGCAAAGCGGTTTTTACTGCCTCGCCCCCGCCGACACGGCGCCGCGCCGGATTGATCTTGGGCGCATGGGCGGGTCAATCCACCTGACCGAGAGTCCCGCGCGCATGGCCGTTACAAGCCGCGACGGTTTGCTCTGTGTGAATGTCGATGACGGCGCCGTCGAGATTGTCGGAAAGCCTTTTGCGCTGTCAGATGGCGTCAGGTTTAACGACGGCAAAACCGACGCTGCCGGGCGCATTTGGGCGGGGACGATGGCGCTCGACGCATCATCCGATGTCGGGGAGCTGTATTGCATTCGCTCCGGGCAGGACTCAGAACCGATGCTGGGCGTGATGACGATACCCAACGGCCTGGCCTGGCCGGCGGACGGGGAAACGCTCTTTCATATTGATACCCCGACGCAGTCGCTGCGCGCCTTTGCGTTCGATCCGGCGGCCGGCGCCCTTGGCTCTCCCCGCATTGCCTGCGCATTCCCGCAAGATTGGGGCGCGCCGGACGGGATGTGTATCGACAGCGAGGATATGGTGTGGATCGCCTTTTGGGGCGGCGCCTGCGTGCGGCGCATCAATCCGCGGAACGGCGATCTTCTCGACCGGATCGACCTTCCGGCGCCCCATGTGACGAGCTGTTGTCTCGGCGGCGAGGATTTGCGCGACCTTTATATTACCTCGGCCCGGCAGGGGCTTGATCCGGCGGCGCTGGCGGCGGCGCCCCAATCCGGCTCGGTTTTCCGGGTCCGGGTCGCGATCCCCGGTCGGCCGGAGCCGATTTCGCGCATTTTATGACCGCGCCGGGCCCCGACTATTGACCTGTGGCCGCGCCGCCATTATAGCCCCGCAATCCATAAAAACCGGACGAATGAAGCCGGGGCCATAAAGGACGCTGGCGCTCAAAATGCGCTGATACGAGGTCGATTATGTACGCAGTCGTCAAGACTGGCGGTAAGCAATACCGCGTTTCCGAAAATGATACGCTTAAGGTCGAGCGCCTCGCCGGTGAGGCCGGCGACATTGTCACGCTTGGCGATGTCCTGATTGTCGGCGACGGCGAGAATGTAACGCTTGGCGAGCCAAGCGTCGCTGGCGCGGCGGTTGCGGCTGAAATCGTTGAACAGGCCCGCGACCGCAAAATCATCGTCTTTAAAAAGCGCCGCCGGCAAAATTACCGCCGCAAGGCCGGTCATCGCCAGCACTACACGCTGCTGAAGATCACGGAAATTCTGACCGACGGCGCCAAGCCGTCGAAAAAAGCCGCGCAGAAAAAGCCCGCGAAAAAAGCTGCGCCGAAGGCCGATGCAGCACCGGCGAAAGAAGCGCCAAAGGCTGCCGCCGGCGCTGACGATTTGAAAAAACTGTCCGGCGTTGGCCCGGTCCTGGAAGAGAAGCTTATTGCGGCGGGGGTTACGTCCTTCGCGCAGATTGCCGCCTGGACAGAGGCGGATATCGCTGAGTTTGACGAAAAATTATCGTTTAAAGGGCGGATCGAGCGGGAAGGCTGGATCGACCAGGCGAAAAAACTCGCCGCGGGCGAAGAGGAGTAAGAGATGGCGCATAAAAAGGCAGGCGGCTCGTCACGGAACGGCCGCGATTCTGAGGGGCGCCGACTTGGCGTGAAAAAATTCGGCGGCGAAATTGTCGTGCCGGGTAACATCCTCGTTCGTCAGCGCGGCACCAAGTTTCATCCGGGCGCAAATGTCGGCATGGGCCGCGATCACACGCTGTTCGCCACATTGGGCGGGCGTGTGCAATTCGCGACGAAACGCGGCGGCCGAAGCTACGTTTCCATCGTCGCGGACCCGGAATAACGCCGGCGCATTCTGGCCGGCGCACTATGCGCAAGGCCTTCAAAAATTTTGTAAAGGGAGGGCCGAAAGCGCCTTCCCTTTTTTATTTCTGAAGACCCCATGATGTTCCTTATAGAGACTTCTGACTTACGGCTTCGACCGCTGAGCATTGACGATGCGGATCAGTTCGTCGCCTTGTGCAATGACATTGACATAGCGCGCAATACGTCGCGCATATCACGGTCCTATGCCCGTGACGACGCCGACGCTTTTATCGAGCGCCGTGGCGGCGATAATTTTGGCGCCGAGAACGAATATGTATTTGCTGTCTGCCAGCACGGAAAAATTGTGGCGTGCGCAGGTTCGCGGCAAACGCAACCGGGCGTTTGTGAAATCGGATATTGGGTTGGCGCCGACTATCGCGGTTGTGGCATCGCGACTGCTTCTGCGCGTGCTGTGACGCAGTTTGCCTTTGAAACAATGGCCGCCGAAAAGGTGACGGCTGGTTTCTTCGTCGACAATCCGACATCCGGCCGTGTCTTGGAACGGGTCGGTTTTACGAAAACGGGGGAAACCGAGATGTTGTATTCGCATGGGCGCGAATGCGAGGTCGAGACGATACGGGTCGCGGTCGGGCGTTCGCAGTTCCAACTGTGTTCCGAGATTGTCATCCGTTCGGCGGGTTCATAAGATCGGCGCAATATTTCCGACAGGGATGGAGCGCGCCAGATGGCGGTCATTACAGAATTCCAAGTACAAAAAGAAAAACTGGGTGAAACACGCATTGTCGAACGCGACATGCCGCTGCTTGGCGACGGAGAAATTCTCGCCAAGGTCGACTGTTACGCCCTTACCGCCAACAATGTGACCTATGGCGTTGTCGGGGAACGGATCGGGTACTGGAAATTCTTTCCGGTTACGGAAGAAGGCTGGGGTATAATACCTGTCTGGGGATTTGCCGATGTTGCCGCCTCGAACCATCCTGACATAAGCGTTGGCGAACGCCTTTACGGTTACTGGCCGATGGCCAGCCATCTTGTCATGACGCCGGGGAAGGTTTCGCAATTGCGTATCGTCGATGACACCGCATACCGCCGGGAATTGCCGCCGGTTTATAATGGCTATGCGCGCGTCAAAAACGAACCGGAATATGATAGCGCAACGGATAATGACCGCATGGTGCTTTTTCCGCTCTATGCGACATCGTTCTGTATCTATGACTTCCTGAAAGACAATGACTGGTTCGGCGCAGAGCGTGTCATCATTGGCAGTGCTTCATCGAAAACCGCTATCGGGACCGCCTATGCGTTAAAATCCGACGCTTCGTCGCCGAGCTTGCTTGGCCTGACGAGTGCGCGCAACAAACCCGCCGTGGAGCGGCTCCAGCTATACGATGCGATTGTGACTTACGATGAAATTGACGGGATTGATAAAGGCGTCGCAACGGTAATTGTCGATATGTCCGGCGATGGCGAGATGCTTGGCCGGCTGCACAAGCTGCTGGGCGACAATATGAAATATACGTCGAATGTTGGCGTGACGCATTACGATGCGAATGATATGGGGGCGGACTTTATCCGCGAGCGTAGCGCGATGTTTTTTGCGCCCGGCCATATCCAGAAACGCGCGGCCGATTGGGGGCCGGGCGAGTTTGAAAAACGGGCCTATGTTTTCTGGAATGACGCAGCGCTGAAAAGCAGATCATGGCTTACCATCGAAGAGGCGCGCGGCCGCGATGCGGTGTCTCACGCATGGCGCGATG
>CAMYNO010000389.1 GCA_947259815.1 uncultured Parvularculaceae bacterium | reverse complement strand
GTGACGAAATCGTCGTCGTCGAGGCGCCGGCTGAAATGCGGCACATCCGGCCGGCCGGCATTGATTTTTCAAAAGGCGATGTGCTTGCACCGACGCGAACCGCGCTCAACGAAATTCATGGGAGTTTGTTTGCCGCCGCGAATATCGAAACAGTTTCAGTTTACCGCAAGCCGAAAGTTGCTCTGTTTTCCAACGGCGACGAGTTGGTCGAGCCGGGTGGAACGCTGGCGCCGGGACAAATCGTCAATTCAAACCACTATGCGCTGAGCGCATTGGTCGAACACTGGGGCGGGGAGGCGCATTATCTTGGCTGCGCCAGGGACAGCGAGGCGGCGATTGCGGGTAAATTCAACGAGGCGAGCGACGCTGACATTATCGTTCCCATTGGCGGCGCGTCGGTGGGCGATTACGATTACGTCAAGGACGCATTTCGCTCGCTCGATGGCGACATGAAGTTTGAAAAGGTCGCGGTGCGACCGGGCAAGCCCACATGGTTTGGCGCTCTGGGCGCCGCCAGCATTGTTGGCCTGCCCGGCAATCCGGCGTCGGCAATCGTCACCGCAACGCTTTTTCTAAGGCCGTTGATTGTCGCCCTTGGCGGTGGCGATCCCAAAAGCGTTTTCATGCAGGCGCCGCTCGCCGGCGCTCTGAAAGAGAATGGGCGGCGCGAGACTTATTTACGTGCGCGGTTCATTGCCGCCGATGGCGGGATAAAAATTCAGCCAGCGGATAATCAGGATAGTTCGCTCTTGAAGCCGTTTGCTGAAGCCGATGCCTTGATCCAGCGTATGCCGGGCGCGGCGGCGGCGCATGCGGGAGTTACCGTGCGCTATCTGCCGCTCAGGTAACGGATCGCCGCCGGCCTTACTCCATGATATCTTCGTTCCAGAGCGCAGGCTTGGCGGCGATAAAGGATCGCATCTGTTCAATCGACGGCGCATGCGCTGCGTCGATGATTTCAACGCCGCGCTCGCGCAGGAACGCTTCGTTGCCGCCGAAGGTTTCGGTGTCGTTGATGACAAGGCGCGGTATCTTGAACTGAACGATCGTGCCTGAACACATCATGCACGGACTTAACGACGTGTAGAGCGTCGTATCCTTGTATGTCTTTTGCCGGCCGGCGTTACGCAAGGCGTCCATCTCGCCATGGGCGATCGGATCGCTGTTCTGAACGCGCTGGTTATGGCCGACGCCAAGGATCGTCTCGCCGCGCGCCAAGACGGACCCGATAGGCAGCCCGCCGGCGTCGGCGCTGATCTTGGCCTGAAGAAAGGCCAGTTCGATCATGGTGCGATCAAATTCCGTCAGCATGTGCCGCCTTTCCTGCGCCGCGATGGACAGTGACAGTCCCTTCGCCGATACTTCCGCATCCGACAATAGGATCTGGAATGGCCGCCGACAATCTGACCCTCGTGGAACATCCGCTGATCCAGCATAAGCTGACGATCCTGCGCAACCGCGAAACCCCGACCGCGCAATTCAGGCAGGTGTTTCGCGAGATCGCCTTCGTGCTTGGCTGCGAGGCGACCCGTGATCTGGAGTTGGGGGAGGTTGAAATCGAAACGCCCCTTGAGCGGGGAACATTTCCCTATCTGAACGGCAAGAAGCTCTGCTTTGTTTCCATCCTGCGCGCCGGTAACGGGTTTCTTGATGGCCTGCTTGATCTCGTTCCCTCGGCCCGTGTTGGTCATGTGGGGATCGAGCGGGACGAGGAAACGCTTCAGCCGCGGCGCTATTATTTCAAGACGCCGGACAAGCTGGGCGACCGCCTCGTCATCATCCTCGATCCGATGCTCGCGACCGGGGGAACGGCCATCGCGGCGGCGAGCGCGCTGAAAGAGGCAGGGGCGAAACGCATGAAATTTCTCTGCCTGGTCGCTGCGCCCGAGGGCGCCTCGGCCTTTAGTGAGGCCCACCCTGACGTGCCGATAATTGCGGCCTCTTGCGACCGTAAGTTGAATGATGTGGGCTATATACTACCTGGGCTAGGTGATGCAGGGGATCGGATATATGGCACAAAGTGTTGAATTTTAAGTATGAAGTGTAAATCGCGTCGAATCGGCGCTGACTGTGCCTATTTCAATTCTGCTCGCGCCGCGCTATTTTCTGCCGTCCACCGCCGGCCCTTTCGCAAAGCGCCGCCGATCGTTTAAGATCAATGCTCTAGAAAGAGAGAAACCGCCATGAATGTGGCTGTAACGCCCCCATTCGATTTGAATACCCATGCGCTGAAATATGCGCCGGAATATGGGGAACATGATTTCGCCGACCATCTGCCGATGGCCGTCACGGCCTTGCGCGAGATGGGCGCGACGCCGGAGCGGGTGGAAGCGTTCGCCAAAACCTACCGCAAAAAGCTGAAGCGAAAAAAGGTCGGAAAAACAACGATTGATGCGCTACTCTTGTCCGCGCGTCTTGGCGATCCGACGGTCTATCCAGCAGCGCTCAACTATTTCCTGAGCGCCATTGAGAGCGAAGGCCGGGCGCAGACCCTCGCCGAACATTTGCCGGAACTGACCGGCGCGATTGCGGCGGCGGCGTTTCACGGGGTAATCCGCGTGTCGTTCGGCCTGATCGCCGATAATGATGTCGAGATCGCCGCCGGTCTCGCCTATTGGCATGCCCATGCGACCCCGGTGAAATTCGCCCGCTCGATTGGCGCCGCCAACAATGATGCGCAGACCCTGCTTGAAGATATCACAGCGACCTTCGCCAAGAACCGGCGCAAGTTGAAACTCGACCAGCCAACGATTTCAGAGCGGATTGCGGAAGTGGTTTCCAACCCGCAATTGGGTCCGGTGCTGACGCGCGCCGCGGCGGCGAATGTGCCGTTCGAGCAAATTGCGGCGACCGCCCTTCGCATCTACATGGCCTCGCGTGATTTTACGGCTTTGCATTGCGTGACCGGCGTTCATGCGACGCGGGTTCTCGCCGGGCATGTGGTGATGGACGACCAGCAATTGCGCAAGGCGCTGTGGTCTAGTCTTCTTGCCGCTTATGCGTCGATTGGCGCCCCGGCGCTGGAGCCCCTGGCGCCGCCGCCGACGGGTGCGCCGGACTGGCATGTGATCGCCTCGGCCGCGCAAAGCTCAGACGACGAGCACGACATCAAATTTGCATATGCCTGTCAGGAAGAAGCGCGCCATTACGGCCGCGACGCGCATTACCGGTTTGCGGTGGCGAAGCGGCTCAATCTGGTGCGCTAATAAACGGCGTTCGCCGCGGCCGCTTAGTTGGCCGCGCGCGCCGTGTCGATGGAATCCATCAACGCCTTGGCGTCGAAGCCCTGCACCACGTCGACATAATCGCCTTCAAGCGATGCAACGATAAACGCCGGCGTGCCGTCGATACCCATTTCGCGAATGATTTCGACAGTCTTGTCGATTGCCAGCGGCACCGCCGGGTCTTGCCGCGCCTTTTCGAGCTTGGCGACGTTTAGGCCTTGCTTCTTTGCAATCGTTGCGATGCGGTCGCGGGTGAGCGTTCCCGTCGCTTCCATCATGGCGAAATGCATATCGATGAACTTGTCCTGTTCGCGCGCGGCCAAGGCGACTTCCGCTGCGTAG
>CAMYNO010000388.1 GCA_947259815.1 uncultured Parvularculaceae bacterium | reverse complement strand
CTGACGCCGTCTTCTTTCAGTTCGATGGTTAAAAAATCGCCGACGGCGCTGATCCCGTTTCCGGCATCGTTCAATTTAAGATCGCCACGCCATTCCGCCTTGATGGTAAGGCCGTCATCCTTCAGCGAAAATTCGCTCGAATCCCCGCGCACGGTGTGTTGAATGCTGCTGCCGTCTTCATCGCCGTCGAAATCGGTTTCCTCCTCGCCAAACAGGACGGCGACCGTGACCGCCGCGGCAATGGCCGCGCCAACCAGCATCATCAATGTCCGTAGAGAGTTTATGGCCCAATTCCTCTTCTCAAAACATTCGCGATTATCTCAAATCACGCCCCTTGTTGTCGAGGGGTCTGCGTTCATCTCGGCGAAGGTTTCCCTCTGTCAGTCGTCTTTTTCCTCGGCATGGACAGAACGTCGTTGCTCGGCGGCGAGGTATTCCTCAGATTGCATCTCGATCAGGCGCGAGGCGGTGCGTTCGAATTCAAAGGCGCCGTCCCCGGCAAGGTAATGCGCATCCGGCGGACCGTCCGCGGAGCAGATGAATTTTGTCCGGCTGTCATAGACAGCGTCGATCAGGTTGATAAACCGTCGTGCTTCATTGCGTTTTTCAGCGCCCATGACGGGAATGTGGTCGACGAAGACGGCGCCATAGCGATTGACGATGGCGATATAGTCGCTGGCGCCAAGCGGGTGTTCGCAAAGATCGGAAAATGTGAACCGCGCCGCGCCGCGGCCCGCGCGCGGGATCGGAATTTTACGTCCCTTTAAGGTGATGGACTCTTTGCGCTCGCGGGCGCCGCTCAGCATTCGCGCCCACGCCTCATCCATCGCTTTGTCCGCTGCGGGGCCAAGCGGCTGGTGATACACCGGCGCGCCGGCAAGTTTGTCGAGGCGATAATCTCTGGCGGTAACAAGTTCCAAAGCTTCCGATTTTTCTTTCAGCAATTCGATGAACGGCAGGAAGAGCTGGCGGTTCAGGCCATCCTTATAAAGATCGTCCGGCGCGCGGTTTGACGTTGCGACAATAACAACGCCTCTGGCGAACAATGCCTCGAACAGCCGGCCGAGAATCATGGCGTCGGCAATATCGCTGACCTGAAACTCGTCAAAGCAAAGCAGAACCGCCTCGCGCGCGAGGTCATGGGCGACCGGCGGCATGGGATCGTCCGGCGCCTTGCGGTTGACGCCCTTATGGTCGCGCTTTGCACGGTCGTCAGCGGCGCGCCAGCGGGCAATGCGCTCATGAACGTCGGCCATGAATTCGTGAAAATGAACGCGTCGTTTTGCGGCGATATCCGTGTTGTTGACGAAGAGATCCATCAACAGCGTCTTGCCGCGTCCGACGCCGCCCCAGAGATAAAGGCCCCTCGGCGGTGATTGCGGCCGTACGAACCAGCCCTTTCGGGAGCGGCAATAGGCGCGAACCGCATCATGCAGATCCTGCAGGCGCTCAATCGCCTGGCCCTGCGCGGGATCGGCGTTGAGCTCGCCGGCGCGGATCAGCGCCTCATAGCGCGGCTTTGGCCCCCTCGTCATGAGAGTCGCTATAGCGCGCTGGCCCTGCGCCGTCACGTGCTTTGGCGGACAGGCTCCTGTTCGGGAAAGGCGCCGCGCGTGCGGTTTGCCAGCGCCACGAGGGACAGCATCACCGGCACCTCGACCAATACGCCGACAACCGTCGCCAGCGCCGCCCCTGATTGCAGGCCAAACATGCTTATGGCGACTGCAACGGCGAGTTCAAAGAAGTTCGACGTGCCGATCATCGCGCTAGGCGCGGCGACGGCGAAGGGCACGCGCCATAACCACGCCGCGCCATAGGCCAGCGCAAAAATTCCATAGGACTGGATCAGTAACGGCACAGCGATGAGTACGATGATCAGCGGATTGGAGAGCAGCACCTGGCCCTGAAAAGCGAACAGCAAAATCACTGTCAGCAGCAAGGCGACAATCGAGTATGGCTTGAGGCGGCTGGTGAAACTGGCGAGCGCCGTTTCGCCTCCGGTATTCAAAAGCCTTGCCCGTGTTAGCACGCCGGCGACAAGCGGTAGGGCCACGTAAAGCAACACCGACAGGGTGAGAGTGCGCCACGGTACGACAATCTCTGTTACGCCAAGCAGTAAGGCGACAATCGGGGCGTAGGCGAACACCATGATCGCATCGTTCACTGTGACCTGCGCCAGGGTGTAGGTCGGGTCGCCACGGGTCAGCTGCGACCACACAAAGACCATGGCGGTGCATGGTGCGGCGCCAAGCAGGATAAGCCCGGCGATATACCCGTCGGCGTCGGCGGACGGGATCAGGCCGGCGAATATGTGTTTAAAAAACACAACGCCCAGCGCGGCCATACTGAACGGTTTGATAAGCCAGTTTGTCGTCAGCGTAATGATCAGCCCTTTGGGGCGCGCGCCAATCTGCGGCAGGCTGGCGAAATCCACGCCAATCATCATCGGATAGACCATCGCCCATATCAGTATGGCCACGACGAAGTTGACGCTGGCGTATTCCAACGCCGCCAGGGCGGCGACAAGACTGGGCGCGGCGAGCCCAAGTGCGACGCCGGCGGCCATGCACAAGGCAACCCATAGGGAAAGATACCGTTCGAAATTTGACATGATTGTTCCGGTCGGTGGGAAAGATATTTTCGGGATTACGAGTTTTGCGGCGTTGCTTCTGCAAGAAAATCGTCGATCGCGCGACGTATATCGGCAAAGACGGATTCAAAAGCCGCGCGCTTGTCGTCGTCGGTTCCCGAGGCGGCGGCGGGGTCCGGAAAACTCCAGTGAAGTTTCCGCGGCGGCGCGCCAATGGCGGTTGGCCATACCGGGCAGGTCTCGCCCGCGGCGTTGTCGCAGACCGTGACCACAACATCCATCACTGGCGCGTTGTCGTCTGCAAATTCGCCCCAGCTTTTCGAGCGCGGCGCATCGGCGCCGGCGCCGATGGGCACATCATGGCGCTTTAGCGTTTCGATGGCGAAAGGGTTGGGCGCGCCGGCCGGTTTCGAACCGGCGGACCATGCCCGCCAATGGGGCGTTCCGGCAGCGTTCATATAGGCCTCGGCCATGATGGAGCGCGCCGAATTGCCGGTACAGAGAAAAAGAATATTCGCCATTTCTGACGGTCAGCCTTGCACGTTTGCGGCCGGCGCCAGCTCGATTTCCGGCGCGGCGCCGAAGGTCTCGCTGTCGGCGAATGTCTGGAACAGCTCCCATGTCGCGTTGTGCGGGTCGCGGGCCCAGTATTTGTTCGACTTTGCGTAGCAGCAGGTTGTTTCCTCCTGCGCAAAGAGCGGCTCGCCAATATCTCGAAGGCGCCCGGCGGCGGCGTCAAGCTCTTCGCGGGTCTCAAGCGAGATGCCCGCATGATCGAAGCCGGTTGTTCCCTCAGTCTCGGAGATGGAGAAGTTCACCGAAGGATCGTCGAGCAGCCATTTGACATAGCCGGGCTCTCGCCGTGTCGGTTCGGCGCCGAAAAGGGCCGAGTAATATTTGATGGATTGGTCCAGATTGTCGGATTTAAAATGCAGGTGCAGGCGTTTCATCAGGCGCTCTCCTTTATCACATAGGGGCCGCAAAGCCGCCGGTCGCCCTGGCAGCAATCGGCAAGCAGGAAGTCGATCAATTCGCGCAGGCCGCCATAATCGGCGGCGTAAATGACGCTGCGTCCCTCACGGTGAGACTGGACCAGTCCGGCCCTGCTCAATTCCTTCAGGTGGAACGACATTGTCGGCGCCGGGACCGATAACCGCTCGGCAATCACCCCGGCGCGCAGCCCCGCCGGCCCGGCCTGCACAAGCTCTTTCAGAACCGTCAGGCGCGAAGGCTGGGCGAGGGCGGCAAAAGTCTCAGCGGCAATATTTACTTCCATATTTTGATAATCATGGAATTATGGAAATGAGTCAAGCGCGCAGTCGCTATGTTTTTTTTGCTGGAAGAGCATGCATTGGCGTCGGGCGAGGCGAGGAGGCGCGCCGCCAATGTGAAAACCCTTAGACAATGCGCCTTTCCCGGCGCCGCGAAGCGCTTTATCGCCAAGGGCATTCAAAGGTCAGCAGGCGCGGGCGCAATGCCATACCGAACCTTAAGCAGCGAGCAGGTCATCCGGACCATCGACAAGCTGACCGCCCGTGTGGCGGAGCGCTTCCCCGAAAGCGGGCTTGCCAATGTCGCTGAGGAGCTTGCCGATACGGCCCGGCGATGCGCGGCGGAGTCCGAGCGGCTGCGCCGGCCGATCATGCCGATCCGCGCCACGGTCTATTCGATCTGGGTGGTCGGCGCGGCGGCGTTTTTTTGGATCGCCGCGACGCTTCACTACGACACCATGAATTTCGATGCGGCGAGCCTTGTTCAGGTGCTGGAGCCGGCGATGAACCTGGCGGTGCTCGTCGGGCTGGGCGTGCTGACCCTTGGCCGTCTTGAAGAACACTGGAAACGGCGCAAGGCGCTTGATTATCTCCATGAGCTGCGGTCGATCGCCCATGTGGTTGACATGCACCAGCTTACCAAGGACCCCTATCGCAGCGCCCTGCCGAAGACGGCGTCGTCGCCGGAAACCGTTTTATCCGGGCCCCTGCTTGAGCGTTACCTCGATTATTGTTCGGAAATGCTGTCGCTGACCGGCAAGCTTGCCGCGCTCTTTTCCCAGTCCTGCCGCGATCCCGAAGTCGCCGCCGGCGCCAGTGACGTTGAGCAGCATTGCACGGCCATGTCGCGCAAGATCTGGCAAAAGATCATGGCGTTCTCGCGCTTTGAACAGGCAAGCGCGAATTTTCCATGAGGTTCAGCGTTTCCTGGGCTCGCTCCAGACCAGCGTGTCGCCAGCGACGGCAATAATCAGCCCCGCCAGCACGGCGTGAACCGGGCTTTGAAAGAGCAGGAGCGCAAAGGCGAATACGGCGCTGAAGATCGCAAGATCGAGCGCAATGCGCATATCGGCCTCCCTTTTGAAGGCCCGTCGATCTTAGCATGGACGCGCGCGAAATTTGTTAACGGCGGGGCGGCGCAGCCCCTTGAAAACATTGCAATTATGAAAATTT
>CAMYNO010000387.1 GCA_947259815.1 uncultured Parvularculaceae bacterium | reverse complement strand
CTGACGGCGAAATGCTGAAAATAATCCAGCGTTTCATCATAAGGTTTTGAATCCGCCGTCTTCCAGTCGTGAACGCTGGTCCGGTTCATCAACGCGCCCTGCGGCGAAAGGATGAGAACGGTCGGCGTTCCGTATAGTGCAGCGACACCGAAACGCGCGGGAATGTGAAGATTGCGGTCGCGATAGCCGACATCGACCCAGACAAGTTCATACCCGTCCGCGATGACCGAGGCGAGTTCATCGCGCTGGAATTTCGCCGCGAGACCGCGGCTGTCGTGACACCAGTTGCCGCCAAGCACGAGCAACACGTTTTTACCGCTCACCCGCGCCACATCAAAAGCCGCATCCAGATCGGCGTCGGCGTTACGGGTTTCGTCAAAGGGGCGAGGATCATCATCGTGATGTTCGCCGTGATGACCGTCCCCATCAGGCGTTACGGCGCCTGCAACAGCGCCGGTCGTTTTCACGCCGACCTTGGCGACTCCGACGCCAGCGCCAACGCCGGCCTTCGCCACACTGCCGGCTGTGCGCACAACGCATCCGCCGAGCATAAGTCCGCACATGATCGCCATGCTGACTAATCTCACAACACTCATTGAAAATACTCCTTCAGCCGGCGCGCCGCCTCGGCAAGCACCTCTTCTCTTTTGCAAAAACAAAATCGCGCATATTGGCGCGGCCTGTCATCCTGCGAGGGATGATAAAAGGCGGAAATCGGCACGGCGGCGACCTTCGCCTTTTTCGTAATCTCGCGACAGAATTCCAGATCGTCATCGCGCCCGACGGAGCGGATATCGACCGTCACAAAATAGGTTCCTTCACAGGGCAAGACCTCAAACCCGGCGCCGCCAAGAGCATGACTTAGCTGATCGCGCTTTTTCTCCATCCCGGCGCAAAACGCATCGTAATAGTCATCGCCAAAAGCGAGACCATGGGCGACCGCCGCCTGTAGAGGCGCGGGGCTGGTATAGGCGAGATGTTGATGCGCTTTCATCAGCCCGGTTATCAGGGGCGCTGGCCCGCTCGCATAGCCAATGCGAAAGCCGGTAAACGAAAACGTCTTGCCCGCGGACCCGATGCGCACCGCGCGCTCGAACATGCCGGGAAGCGAGAGCAGGGTTTCGTGGCGGCGCCCGTCGAAGACAAGATGCTCATAGACCTCGTCGCAGACGACAATGAGATCATGGCGACGCGCGGCATCCGCGACAATTTCCAGCTCATCGCGGCCCATGACCTTGCCGAGGGGGTTATGGGGCGTGTTGATGGCGATCAGCTTGGTCTTGTCTGTGATCGCGCCCTCAAGCGCCTCGGCGCTGAGGCGCCATTGCGGCGGGGCGAGATTGACCGGAATGACGCGCGCGCCCGCCGCCTCGATCTGCGGCGCATAGCATTCGTAAAACGGCGCCAGCACGATTGCCTCGTCACCGGGTTCGAGAAAGCCGAGAAACGCCGCCGCCAGCGCTTCGGTTGCGCCCGACGTCACCAATGTTTCCGTATCGGGATCAATATCGAGACCGTAGAACCGCTTGTTGTCCGCGGCGACCGCCGCACGCAAGGCCGGGACGCCCTCCACCGGCGCATACTGGTTCGGCCCTTCCACCGTCAGCCGCGCGGCCAGTTCGCGGATTTCCAGCGGCCCGTCCTCGTCGGGAAATCCCTGCCCCAGATTGATCGCATCATGCTCGCGCGCCAGACGCGACATGGTCGGGAATATCGATTGCGGCCGGTTGGAGAATACCGGGTTGAGCGATCGCGTCACTGCGCCCTCCCCGTGCGAGGCCTTTTGCTATCGGCTTTTTTGCCGATTTCGGGGCGCCATTGGCGTTGCGGTTCTTGTCCTGCATGCATCATCATTCATCGCTTATACATCAGCTTGCGCAGACGTTCATAACTATCGACCGAATGCGGGATTTATGGAAAATTTTACGGTTATTGGGGTGTCGGCGGACGCGATTCCCGTGCGCGCTCACCGGGGAATGCGCATTTTCGGCACCCGCCTGTGACGCATTGCCAATGGCGGTGAAACGCGGGATGAGACGGCTTTTTCAGGCTCCGATATCTCCATGAACGCCGTTCAGTCCTTTTACCAGCAGTTTGCCGCCCTTGCCCCCTATGCAACGCCGCTGACGGCGCTGACAGCGCTGCTCGGCGTCGCCATTGCCGCAGTGATCGCAAACGTCATCACGCGCCTGATCATTGTTGCGCAGATCAACGGCGTCTTCGCGCGCACCGCATCCAAACGCGACGATATTTTCATCAAGCGCCGCGTGTTCGAGCGCCTGTCGCAGCTTGCCCCGGCGCTGGTGATCTACGAGATGGCGCCGCTGGCGCTTGCCGCCTACCCGTCGCTCGCCGGTTTCATCGTTACGCTGAGCGTGATCTGTATGATCGCTATCGGCGTTCTTTTCATCGACTCGCTTTTTAACGCCGGGCTCGAAATCTACAGCACGTTCCCGGTTTCGCGGCAGATACCGATTACGAGTTTCGTTCAGGTCGCAAAGCTGATCGTTTACTTCCTCGCGCTCATTACGCTCCTGTCGGTGCTTCTCGACAAATCACCGATGACGTTCATCGCCGGCCTTGGCGCGATCGCCGCGGTTTTGATGTTCGTCTTCAAGGAACTGATATTGGGGCTGGTCGCCGGCATTCAACTGACCGCCAACCGCATGGTGGCGGTTGGCGACTGGATCGAGATGCCGAGCCATGGGGTCGATGGCGACATTCTCGAAATCGCACTCACCACCGTGAAGATCCGCAATTTCGACAAGACGATCACCACCGTGCCGACACAGGCGCTGATCAATGAAAGTTTCAAGAACTGGCGCGGCATGACCGAAACCGGCGGGCGGCGCATCAAGCGGGCGATCTATATCGACACGGGCTCCATCCGCTTTTGCGACGAGGAAATGCTGGCGCGGTTCAGGAAAATCGAACACATCGCCGACTATATCGACAAAAGACAGCATGAGATCGCCGACTATAACGCGCAGGCGAAAGTCGACAGTTCCGTCACGATCAATGGTCGGCGGATGACCAATATCGGTTCCTTCCGCGCCTATGTGGAGGCGTATCTTCGCCATCATCCGAAGATTTCAAAAAACCTGACATTGCTGGTGCGTCAGCTCAAACCGACAGAGCACGGATTGCCGATCGAGATTTACGCCTTCACCAACATCACGGACTGGATCGCTTACGAAGGTATTCAGTCCGATATCTTCGATCATATCCTCGCCGCGGCGCCGGCTTTCGACCTGCGGGTTTTTCAGGAACCGACCGGCGCCGATTTCAAGTCGATCTGCGCGCCCGTCTCTTAAGCGCGTTCGCCCTTCAGCCGGGCCCGCGCTTTTTCCGCGCCGATCAGGGGAAAGATCGCCGCCATCTCCGGCCCATGGGGCTTGCCCGTCAGCGCCAGACGCAACGGCATGAACAGTTTCTTGCCCTTCGCGCCGGTTTTTTCCTTCAGCGCCGATGTCAGCGCGCCCCAGCTTTCCTGATCGAGCGCATCGCCCACAAGAGCCGCCGCCTGATCGGTGAAAGACACATCCTCGATCACCGGATCGATTTCGCCGCGAACGATTTGCGCCCAGTCTTTAACGTCGCTCACCCGTTCGATATTACCGCGCACGGCAAGCCATAATGCTTCATCGACATTGTCTGCGGCCAGCCTGTCGGCGACCACGGAGAATTCCGTCTCATGCAGCAGCTTGCCGTTCAGCGCTTCCAGTTCGGCCATGTCGAAACGGGCCGGCGCCCGGCCGACGCGATCGAAATCAAAGCCCGACGCGAGCGTATCAAGATCGGCGACCGGAATGACCGGATCGGCGGTGCCGAGCTTTGCAAGAAGGCTCGTAATCGCCGCCGGCTCAAGCCCCGCCTCGCGCATCGCCTCAATCGACAGTGAACCCAGACGCTTCGACAGCCCTTCACCGTCCTTGCCCACAAGCAAGGAGTGATGAGCGAATTGCGGCGGCTCCCCGCCCAATGCGCGAAAGATCTCGATCTGCACGCCGGTATTGGTGACATGGTCTTCGCCGCGCATGACATGGGTGACGCCGAGATCGATATCGTCCACGCAGCTCGGCAGCGTATAAAGATACATGCCGTCTTCACGAATAAGAACGGGGTCGGAAACGCTGGCGGTATCGACGGTTGTTTCGCCGCGGATCAGATCGGTCCAGACCGCCGGCTGCTGGGAGAGTTTGAAACGCCAGTGCGGCTTGCGCCCTTCCGCCTCCAGCGCCGCCTTTTCATCTTCGGAAAGGGTGAGCGCGGCGCGGTCGTAAACCGGCGGCAGCCCCCTTGCGCGCTGCAGCTTGCGCTTGCGGTCCAGCTCTTCGGCGCTCTCATAACAGGGATAAAGCAGGCCCGCCTCGATCAGCTTTTCTTTCGCCGCGTCATAGCGGGCAAAGCGATCGGACTGGTTGACCGTTTCGTTCCAGGCAAGGCCGAGCCAGGTAAGGTCCGCCTTGATCGCCTCTTCATAGTCCCTGGTGGAACGTTCCTGATCGGTGTCGTCGATGCGCAGGATGAACTTGCCCCCGTCCCGGCGCGCGAGCAGCCAGTTCCACAAAGCGGCGCGGACATTGCCCACATGAAGCTTGCCGGTGGGCGACGGCGCAAAACGAACGACGGGAGCGGTCATAAAATGCTTCTGCTTTGGAAAAAGCGACGCCTTAGCCGAGCGCGCGGGGCGGGTCAAACGGCGGCGGCGCCGCCGGCAATCGCCTTTCGAATGCCGTCAAGCAGGCCCGTCGCCTCCAGATGACGCTTAATCTGGTCCGCCTCAAGGGTGCGGAGCATCTCTTCATCGATATCGGAATCGGCGCTGCGGGCTTGCGCCAGCGTCTGCGCGGCGGCGGCGGTATCGCCGCTTTCCGTCTCAATGGCGGCGAGCAGGCCGTAGCTGGGCAGGAATTTCGGGTCCGCGCGCATACAGCGGCGCAGGTTTTTCCTCGCCGCCGCCAGATCGCCCTTCATCACATAGGATTGGGAAAGCCCGTAGAGCCACAGCGCTATGCCCGGCTGTTGCGGACTGATGCGGATCGCCGCCTCGGAATGGCGAACGGCGTCGTCATAATGGCCGAGCATCAGATTGGCCCAGCCATAGGCGGCAAGCGCCTGGGCGTTCGACGGGTCTATTTCGAACGCCGATTCGAGCAATCCATAACCGCGGCTCACATCACCGACATCGCAGCAGGCGCAGCCGGCAAAGCCCAGAACGTCGGAGGCGCCGCCCTCAAGCGCGACGGCGCGATCGGCAAGGGCGACAACCTCGTCCCGGATGCGCGCCGGATCGCCGTCCAGAACGCCAAGCTGCGAGGCCATGCCTTTGACCAGCGCAAGCTGGCTGATCGCCGGTGCAAATTCCGGGTCTCTTTCAATCGCTTTTTCAAGATAGGCGAGGATCTCTTTAAGACCGTCGCGATTCCAGCCTTTTTGCGCAACCAGCGACTGGGCTTTTTTCAGGTAATCCATGGCCGTCGGATCAACGCCCGCGCGCGCCTCAAGCCGGCGCACTTCAGCGAGATTGATCTCCGAGCCGAGGCAATTGACGATCTGCGCGATGAGATCATTCTGCAGGTCCAACAGCTCCGTATACGGTCGGTCGAACCGGAGCGCCGCAATATGCCCGCCCGATTTTGCGTCGATCAACTGCGCGGTGACGCGTACATGCTCGCCCGCGCGCCGCATACTGCCTTCCAGCACATAGGCGACGTTAAGCTCCGCGCCGATTTCCGTTGCCGAAAGCCTTTTCTCCGCGCAAACGGCGGCGGTCGTTCGGGAAATCACGAAATAACCGCGCACCCGCGCCAATTGCGTCGTCAGGTCTTCATGGATGGCGACGGAAAGAACCTGATCGGACGGGTCCGTCGATATGGTGGCGAAAGGCAGGATCACCAACGTGACTTCTTCACGCGCCTTCAGGTTTTTGCCGTTCGGTACGCTAGCGCTGTCCGTTCCCGCCAGCGCAGCAAGATCGCCACCGCAGGATTTAATCAGGGTGGAAATCGCTCCCGCATTAGGCGCGCCATTCCAGCCTGATAAATTGAGCGCGTGATATTGCATATAGCCGATTGGCGGCTCGACGCCGTCGAGACTGACGGCTTTCATTTTCCCGAGCCGGGCGGCGATCGTCGCCTCATCGCGGACCCAGCGAGATTTCACGCCGGCGTCGGACCAACAGACAATTACCGCGTCAGCGGCGTTCAGTTCACGCTCGATCGCGGCGGAAAATTCATCGCCGCTTTGCATCTGCTGATCCCACCAGACGGTGAGACCATGGGCGGCCAACGCGTCCGCCAGCGGCCTGACCCGGTCAATATCGCTGCGGGCGTATGAAATGAATACATTTGCCATTACCGGCGATCATACATGCGCCGCAAGCGCATAGAAAGGCGCGGCAAAACTATCGGTCCCGCCAGCCATTGGTGATCGGATAGCGGCGGTCGCGGCCGAAATTGACGGCGGTGACTTTCGGCCCCGGCGGCGCTTGCCTGCGCTTATATTCGGCCACATAGACAAGATGCTCGATCCGGCGCACGGTTTTTTCGTCATATCCCAGCGCAACGATATCGCTGACCGACATTTCCTTTTCGACCAGGGCTTCAAGGATCGGATCGAGAATCTCATATGGGGGAAGACTATCAGAATCTTTCTGGTCTTCGCGCAATTCAGCGCTTGGCGGCTTGGTGATAATCCGTTCCGGGATCACTTCGCCATGCGGGCCTTTAAGGTCGGTTGCGTGATGCCCGTTGCGCCAGCGGCATAGCGCGAACGCATCCGTCTTCCAGATATCCTTTAAAGGGTTATAGCCGCCATTCATGTCGCCATAGAGCGTTGCGTAGCCGACCGACATTTCCGATTTGTTGCCTGTCGTCAGCACCATGTCGCCAAATTTGTTGGACAGCGCCATCAGGATAACGCCGCGCAGGCGCGACTGAATATTCTCTTCGGTCGTGTCGGCTTTCAGTCCCTTGAACTGCTCGCGAAACATTTCTTCAAAAGCGGCGACGCCGGGCTCAATCGGAATGGTCGAATAGGAAACGCCCAGCGCATTGGCGCAGGCGGCGGCGTCTTCAAGGCTTTCCGGCGAAGTATAGCGCGACGGCATCATCACGCAGGACACCGCCTCCGCGCCCAGCGCATCGACCGCAATAGCCGCCGTCAGCGCAGAATCGATACCGCCGGAAAGACCAATGACAACGCCCTTGAAACGATTGCGCGTCACATAATCGTGCACCGCCATCGTCACCGCGCGGTAGACCATTTCTTCGCCGCCGACCCAATCATGGCGCGGGCCGTCAACGCATTTCACAACGCCCTCAGCGCGCTCCCATCGGGTCAGGAACAATCCTTGCGTAAACTGCGGACAGCGATGCAGCACCTCGCCATCGGCGCCCATGACAAAGCCTGCACCCTCGAACAAGACCTCGTCCTGGCCGGCAATCTGGTTTGCGAACAACAACGGCAGCCGACAGGACCGCAACCGGTCGCGCGCGGCGCCGACGCGTTCGTTCAGCGCTGTTTCGCGGAAGGGCGAGCCATGGGGCACGATAAATAATTCCGCCCCATGATCGCGCAGATGCTCGCCCGGACCGGGCAGCCACATATCCTCGCAGATCATCAGGCCGATCTTGAACCCCTTGATGTCGACCGGGTGGGGCATTTCCGGCCCGGACGCAAAACGGCGCGGCTCATCGAAGACACCGTAATTGGGAAGGTGCGTTTTGAAGCGCACCGCGTGAACGACGCCGTCCTTTAAAACCGCGCCCGCATTATAAAGATGCGGCCCGTCGCGCCAGGGCGCGCCGATGATGACCGCCGGCCCGCCGTCAGCGGTGTCTTCGGCGAACGCCTCAACCGCATGGCGACAGGCGCGCTGGAAAGAAGGCTTCTGGACGAGATCTTCCGGCGGATAGCCGCAAATAAAAAGCTCGGAGAAAACGACAAGATCCGCGCCGGCCTTCGCCGCGTCGGCCCGTGCAGCGCGGGCGCGCGCCAGATTGCCGTCAACATCGCCAACAAAGGGCGAGACTTGTGCAATCGCGATGGAAAGACTTTCGGTCATTGAACCCGCTGACGGGCGCGCCTTGAAACTTACGTCGCCGCCGCTTCTACGATGGTGCAGATATAATCGACCTGATCCGGCGTCAAATAGGGATGCATGGGCAGTGCAAAAATTTCTTTCGCCAATCGTTCGGTGGCGGCGAGCGGTTCAGCCGGCGCAAATTCAGCGAAGGCGGGCATTTTATGCAGCGGCGTTGTGTAATAGATCGCCGTGGGAACGCCTTTTTCGTTGAGGCGGGCGACAACCTCATCGCGATTGTCAACGCACAGGGAATAATAGGCGCAACCGGACTGCGTCTCCGGCAAGTGCTGTTGCGGACGCGCAAAGCTCGACAACCGCGCATCATAGGTCTTGGCGATATCGCGCCGAACAGCGAGCTCATCGTCAAAGATCGCAAGCTTTTCGAGCAGCACCGCCGCCTGAAACGTATCCATACGTCCGTTAAATCCTACGCGCACGGATGTTTTACGCTCGCTATCGGTGCCGTGCCAGCGAATTGACGTCCACTCTTCCAGATTGCGCACATCCTGCGTGAATACAGCGCCGGCGTCGCCATAAGCGCCAAGCGCCTTGCCCGGAAAGAAACTCGTCCCCGTCGCCGGCGCCAGATTGCCGACCATGCGATTGCCAAGGGTTCCGCCAAAGCTCTGTGCCGCGTCCGATAGAATCGACAGCCCCTCTTCCGCCGCGATTGCAGCGATGGCGGCGTAATCGGCCGGCGCGCCGAACATATCGACCGGAATAACCGCGCGCGGCGTCAATTCGCCGGCGCTGCGCACCTCGGCGACTTTCTTGCGAAGATCTTCCGGGTCCAGATTAAATGTCGCCGGGTCGACGTCGACAAAGACCGGGGTCGCGCCCGTCACCAGCACCGCATTGGCCGTAGCGTTGTAGGTGAAAGACGGAATGAAGACCGCGTCGCCGGTATCAACGCCAAGCGCAAATAACGGAATAATCAGCGCCGCCGTGCCGCTGGCGCAGGCGACAGCGCCAGCCGCGCCGGTGCGCGCCACCAATTGTTCTTCGAGTTCTTCGATCTCCGGCCCGGCGACATAACGGCCATGATCGAGAACAGCCTGAAGCCGGCGCTCAATCGCGGGCCGGATGCGCCGCTGCTGCGCCGCAAGGTCTATGAAGGCAATGCGCCCAGTCCGGGATTCCGCTGCTAGCGAAATATTGGCGACACCGTTCATTTGCGCACCCGCTTGCGCAGATCGATATCGCGCGCCGCATCTATGCCGGCTGCCTGCTCGATATTCCGCGCCCATTCAATCGTTTTGACGGCGTCTTCGCCGCTTACGCCCGAGGTTGTACCCCGGCGAATGCCATTTGCGAAGAGCGAAGCGCCATGGGCAAGCGGGTCGCGCACCGCCAGCGGCGCCTCGCCAGTGTCAAAAACCGACGAAATCGCCGCACTGGTGGTGTTGGAAAGGGTCCGCCGGACGAAATCGAAGTCAATGACACCGTCGTCATAAACAATCGTCATCCGCCGTTCCGAGGCCTTCGACGCGCGCCGCGCGCTCAACATGGCCAGCGTGCCGGTGGAGAGAAACAGTTCCGCGGCGACCTTTTCGCCGTCGCCATCGCCGTCAGCGGAGACGTTCAGCAATTCCGCGCCGGTGAGACGCCTGATCAGGTCAATATCGTGAACCATCAGGTCAAGCACTGCCGAAACATCGCCGCACCGCCCCGTGAAGGGGACGTGCCGCACGCATTCAATACGCTGCGGCGCGCGATCGCGCGAGAAAAGCCCGATGGCTTCGCAAACATAGCGTTCCTGATGGCCGGCCTGCAAAATCAGGTTTTTCGACGACGCGATTTCGACCAGCGCCTGCACAGCCTGATGCGTTGTCGCCACCGGTTTTTCGATAAAAACATGCTTTCCGGCATTAAGCGCCGCCTCGCCCAGCTCGAAATGGCTCGTCGCCGGCGTCGCGATCACCACCGCGTCGAGGTTTTCCAGGAAGGCATCGAAGTCAACGTACTCGCCCACGGTGAATTTAGACGCCAGGGCCGCGGCGCGGTCGCGGTCTGTATCGAACAGCCCGGCCAGTTCGACATCAGCCAGCGCATCAATCTTTGCTGCGTGATAGGATCCGAATACACCCGCCCCGGCTACGCCTACCCTTAAAGCTTTCACGCGACACTCCGTTTGGCTGCCGAAGCCGAAAAATCGCAACGCCGATAGGCCCGGTCCGCAGGTAAAGCCTTACTACTATACGTCGCCGAAGAAAGGGGCCGCCGCTTCATTACATTCAAACAATATTTCCTCCTGTTGCAACGCGAACACAAGGACTGAGTATTTACGTATCAACTACGCATATCTTTGAAGCGGTCGGCGAGAATATAAGCCAGTTCCAGCGATTGCGTGGCGTTCAGGCGCGGGTCGCAATGGGTGTGATAGCGCGAAGAAAGGTCCGCTTCGGATATTTCCTGGGAGCCCCCCAGACATTCTGTCACATTCTGGCCGGTCATTTCGAAATGAACCCCGCCCGGATGAACGCCTTCCGCGCGACAGACATCTACAAATGTATTGACTTCAGAAAGGATCGAATCGAAGGGCCGCGTTTTATAGCCGCTCGACGCCTTGACCGTATTGCCGTGCATTGGGTCGCACGACCACACGACCTTGCGCCCGGCGCCGTCAATGCGCCTGACCAGTCCAGGCAGGCCCTCGCCGGCTTTCTCCGCCCCGAAGCGCGCGATCAACACGATGCGGCCGGCGACGTTTTCCGGATTCAAAATATCGAGCAGGGTCAGCAATTCGTCCGGATCGAGCGACGGACCGCATTTGATGCCGATCGGATTTTGAACGCCGCGGCAGAATTCGACATGGGCGCCGTCGGGCTGGCGTGTGCGATCGCCGATCCACAGCATATGCGCCGACGTATCGTACCAGTCGCCCGTGGTTGAATCGACGCGCGTCATCGCTTCTTCATAGCCAAGCAGCAACGCCTCATGGCTGGTGTAGAAGTCGACCTCTCGAATGGCGCGCACTTCTTCACCCTCAACGCCGCACGCTTCCATGAAAGTTATCGCTTCGGAGATCTTGTCCGCGAGGCTGCGATAGCGGCTTTCCTGCGCATTGCCGGAAACGAATTCAAGGTTCCATTTGTGTACGTTGCGAAGGTCCGCATAACCGCCAGTGGCGAACGCGCGGATAAGATTAAGCGTCGACGCCGCCTGACCGTATGCTTTCAACAGACGTTGCGGATCGGGCGCGCGCAAGTCGGCGTCAAATTCCTGGCTGTTGATATTGTCGCCGCGATAGCTCGGCAGGGTCACGCCGTCGATGGTTTCGACCGGCGATGAGCGCGGCTTGGCGAACTGACCCGCAATGCGTCCCACTTTGACGACAGGCATCGCCGCGCCAAAGGTCAACGCCACCGCCATCTGCAACAGAACCCGGAAGGTGTCGCGAATATTGTCCGGATGAAATTCTTTGAAGCTCTCCGCGCAATCCCCGCCCTGCAGCAGGAACGCCTTGCCTTCGGTCACATCGGCGAGCGAAGCGCGCAGACGCCGGGCCTCACCGGCGAAAACCAGCGGCGGATAGGTCGACAATTCCTTCTCGACGGCAACAACAGCCGT
>CAMYNO010000386.1 GCA_947259815.1 uncultured Parvularculaceae bacterium | reverse complement strand
TTCCCTGAGCGCTGGTGGATGCGCGGCCATTATGGCTTCCGAAAGTCGGAAAAGGCGCCGGACATTCTGGGAAGCTAACCTTCAGTATGCGGCGATTTCGACCGGGTACCCATTATCGCGCAGGGCCTCGATAATGCGGTCGAGATGGTCCTGTCCCTGCGTGTCTAGGGTCACGTCCATGCAGGTCATCTTTGCCGGCAGGTCGGAATAGGTGCGGTGGTGACCGACATCGATGACATTGCCGTCATGCTCGGCGATTATCGAGGAGACGCTGACAAGCTGGCCGGGTTTATCCAATAGCTGCACCCGTAACCGGGCGAGGCGTCCGGCGCGGGCAAGATCGCGCATCAATATCATCGACAAGAGGCGCGCATCGATATTTCCACCGCACAGGACGAGGCCGACAGTCTTGCCGGCAAAGCGTTCGGGATCGGCGAGGATGGCGGCAAGGCCGGCCGCGCCGGCCCCCTCGGCAAGCAGCTTTTGTTCGTTCATCAATAGCGATAACGCCCGCTCAAGCGTTCGTTCATCGACAAGCACAATGTCATCGACATTGTCGCGCACGATCTCGCGGGTGATCGTTCCCGCTTCGCGAACGGCAATGCCCTCGGCAAGTGTATTCGCGCCGAACTTGCGCTCTTTTCCGTCAATCGCCATCGCCATGGACGGGAAGAGTTCCGTCTGCACCCCGATGATTTCCGTCGTCGCGGACGCATCCTTAAAGGCAAGGGACATGCCGGCGATTAAACCGCCGCCGCCGATCGGAACGATAACGGCGTCGAAATCCGGGCCTGCCTCGATCATCTCCAGCGCCACCGTGCCCTGGCCTGCGATAACATCGGCGTCGTCAAAGGGATGCACGAAGACGAGATCGCGTTTGCGTCCCAGCTTTCGCGCATAATCTCCGGCCTCGTCGAAATCCTCGCCGTGCAGGACAACGTCTGCGCCAAGCTCGCGGGTCTGCCGCACCTTCACGTCCGGCGTCGTTGTCGGCATGACGATGACCGCATGAATGCCGAGCGCTTTGGCATTATAAGCGACGCCTTGCGCATGATTGCCGGCCGAGGCGGCGATAACGCCGCGCTTTTTGTCGGCGTCAGGCAAGGTCATGAGCTTGTTCAGCGCACCGCGCTGTTTGAACGCGCCGGTATATTGAAGGTTTTCCAGCTTCAGCCAAATCTTCGCGCCGGTCAGGGCTGACAGCTTTTCCGCCGGCACAAGCGGCGTATTCATGACGCGCCCGGCGATGCGTTTTGCGGCATCGCGAACATCGTCGGCGACGGGCAAGGAATTCTCGATGATGGCGTTGGCGCTCATAAGACGCTACCTGATAAGTGACGGCGCTATTCGCAGTTGCAGCGAAGCTTTGTTTATTGGCGCCTTTTCGTAAAAAGGTCCACAATAATGGACGAAAATTACCAGCCCGCACCTGCCTTTGACCGACTGGTCCAAGATGGCGACGGTGCGCCGTTTTTTGACCGGGTTTCGCCCGCGAACTTTCCTGAACACAAATTGCGTTATCGCAATCGGCGCTGGGCCGGGCGGGTCGGCCTCGCCGGCCTGAGCGATGAAGCGTGGACCGATCATTTCGGGCGCTTCCACGCCTTGCCGGATAATCTCCAAGCGCCTCTGGCCATCCGATATCACGGCCACCAATTTCGCGCCTATAATCCCGAAATCGGCGATGGTCGCGGGTTCCTGTTTGCGCAATTGCGCGACGATCAGGGCCGGTTGCTCGACCTCGGTACGAAAGGGTCGGGGCAAACGCCCTATTCGCGCTTCGGCGATGGGCGGCTGACTCTCAAGGGCGGCGTGCGCGAAATTCTCGCGACGGAAATGCTCGAAGCGCTTGGCGTTTACACGTCAAAAAGTTTCAGCCTGATCGAGACTGGCGAGGCGCTCCAGCGCAATGACGAGCCCTCTCCAGCGCGGAGCGCCGTTCTCGTGCGCCTGTCGCATTCGCATGTAAGGTTCGGCGCTTTCCAACGCCTTGCATATGAAAAAGACGCCGCTGCGATTAAACGCCTCGCTGAATATTGCATCGAGAATTTTTATCCTGAAATTTCTGACGAGAATAACGAGGATCGGGTTGTTGCGTTGTTTCGTGCTGTCGTGGTGCGCACGGCGATGCTAGCGGCGCAATGGATGGCGGCCGGTTTTGTTCACGGCGTTCTCAATACGGACAATATGAACATGACGGGCGAAAGTTTCGATTACGGCCCGTGGCGGTTTGCGCCAATCGCCGATCCGGAATTTACAGCCGCTTATTTCGACCAGACCGGTCTTTATGCCTTTGGCCGTCAGGCCGAAGCGACGGCGTGGAACCTTGCGCAATTGGGGGGCGCGCTCGCCCACATCGCGGATGCAGACGCCCTTACCGATGCGCTGCGCTGTTTTGGCGACGATTATGAGCGGGCCATGGCGGCGCAATATTTCAAACGGCTTGGGCTGAAACCCGGCGGCGCAGATGATTATGCAACTGTCAAAGCGCTGCTCGGCTGGATGACGGCGTCAGGGGCGCCCTATGAGCAGGTGTTTTACGATTGGTTCTGTGGATCGCAATCGCGGGCAAACGAGAGCCCGGCGCGGGATTTTTATGCAACGCCTGACTTCGCGCCGGTCCGTGAAAAGTTGCTGGCCGCCGAGGTGGACGATCCCGAACGCCTTGAACGCGCTTACTTCCAGCGCGCGCAGCCCTGCACAATGCTTATTGATGAGGTGGAAGCCATCTGGTCGGCGATTGCCGACCGAGATGACTGGTCAGTTTTTGAGGAAAAGCTCGGCGCCATCGCTGAAATGCGTGAGGCGTATGAGTTCAAAGCCTCAGAATATAGCGCTGAGCCGCTCTTTTAGCGGGCAAGACGCAGCTTGCGGACGCCGCGATGCAGCAGGAAAGAACCCGAAAGCAGGACATTCATCGCCATGAAGGCAAAGAGAATAAACTCAACCAGGCTCGCTTCATTACCCAAACCGATCATCGCCATTTTATCTCTCCGGTACTGACTGCATTTTCCCGATGGCGATGATCCTCAGCCTTTCGAATTAAAATTTCTTCAAATTTTACAACGCGTTGGTTAGGAACGCGCTAACCAAGCAAGAGGCTGGCGGTGGTGTGTTTTGCCCGTCACAGTCACAAAGCGCCCATTTTGGCGCGGTCTCAGACATTGTTTCCAATGGAGCAATTTCCCGTTAACATTCACTTGGCCCGCCTGTTGATGCGGGATGCGCAAATGGGGGCGGGCTGAATTTTGCCCGCGGCGCGCAAAATGTAAGGTCGCGAGGGGTCGATGACATCGGAAGTCGTGTTGATGAACCGCCAGGCTGTGGCGATGGCAGCGGACAGCGCCGTCAC
>CAMYNO010000385.1 GCA_947259815.1 uncultured Parvularculaceae bacterium | reverse complement strand
GTCAAGGCGCTCGACCCGTTCGGCGGAACCCGCGCGCACGACCGCGCGCCAGCCCCGCTCCAATGTCTTTTCAAGCAGCCCCGGCAGGACGTCTTCCAGAGACGCCCGCTCAAGGTGATAGAAAAGAACTTCGGTCATTCAGCTCTCAATCGGCGCAACGGGTTTACTCAAAATTAGCGCGCACAAATTCATCCAACAGAGCGACGCCGTAACCCGTCCCGCCCTTGGGGCAGATCGCTTTTTCCTTCGTCGCCCAGGCCATGCCGGCAATGTCGAGATGGGCCCAGGAGACGCCCTCTTTAATGAAACGGCCAAGGAATGCAGCAGCGGAAGATGAACCCGCGCCCTTGCCGCCAATATTCTGCATGTCGGCGATTTCCGACTTTATCATTTCGTCATGCGCCTTGGTCAGCGGCATCCGCCAGAGCTTGTCGCCGCTCGCTTCGCCGGCCGCATCCAGTTGTTTGGCGAGCTTGTCATCCTTGGTGAACATGCCGCCAAATTCATGGGCCAAGGCAACAATGATGGCGCCCGTCAATGTCGCAAGGTCGATCACAGTCTTCGCGCCATAAGTTTCCTGCGCCCACCAGAGCGCATCGGCGAGCACCAGACGGCCTTCCGCATCGGTGTTGAGCACTTCGATGGTCTGACCGGACATGGAGGTGACAACATCGCCGGGGCGCTGCGCATTACCGTCCGGCATATTTTCAACGAGGCCGACGACGCCGACAACATTGGCCTTGGCTTTCCGGCCCGCGATCGCGGCCATGGCGCCCGTCACCGCGCCGGCGCCGCCCATGTCCCATTTCATGTCTTCCATACCGCCGGCGGGCTTTAACGAAATCCCGCCGGTGTCAAAGGTGACACCCTTGCCGACGAGTGCGATCGGCGCATCGCTTTTCTTGCCGCCCATCCATTCCATGGCGACCAGTTTTGAATCGCGCACCGAGCCCTGTCCGACGCCGAGCAACGATCCCATGCCGAGCTTTTTCATTTCCGCCTCGCCAAGGACGGTGACCTTCACGCCGAGCGCTGTCAGTTTTTTGCAACGCTTGGCGAATTCATCCGGGTAGAGAATATTTGCCGGCTCGGAGACAAGATCGCGCGTCAGGAAGACCCCGTCGCCAAGCTTGTCCAGCGCGCCATATTCGGTTTTTGCATCCTTCGCCGGCGTGTTGACGGCAATCTTGGTCAGCGTCGGCTTGTCGTCCTTTTCCTCCTTGGTGCGATATTTATCGAACCGGTAGGTTTTCAGCCGCGCGCCATGCGCAATCCGTGCGGCAAGCGCGCCATCGGACAGTTTCCCGCCGGAAAACCCGTCGAGGGCGAAGACCGCGGATTTCTCACGGGTTGCAAGGGCCTTTCCGGCCCCGGCGCCGCCAAGATTTTGCGCCGCAAGCGCGTCGAACTCCTTCCTGGCCCCCGCGCCAATCAGGAAAACAAAAGGGTTCGGCAAATCCCCCGGCGAAACGATTTCGAGCGACTTTCCCGTTTTCGCCTTGAAGCCCGACGCCTTCATGGCGCGCGATACCGCGCCGCCGGACGCTTCATCGACAGCGGTAAAGGCGGCTGTCGGCTTTGCCTCATCGAATACCGGCAGGATAATGGCGCCGGTTTTCGGCAGGGCGGCGGAAGAAAACGAAATCTGCATGAATTCCTCAGTATTTTTATGGTTCGTTGATCGTCCGAATTGGCGGACCCGGCTTGCGCCATCTTTTGTCCATCGGGCGATCTATGCTAGGGGCGGGACCGGGTGAGACGGCGCACTCTAACGGCGCCGCGCCATAAGGGAAGACCTTACCGGTTGAGCAGTCTCGACAAATATATTCTGCGCCAATGCCTGGCCCCGCTCGTCCTCATTCTGTCCTCCGTGACGCTGATCGTCTGGATGACCCAGACGCTGCAGCGCATTGAAATCGTGGTCGAGCACGGCGCCGGCCTTGCCGTGTTCGGCTTCCTGTCGATCCTGATTATCCCCAGCCTGCTCGCGGTGATTATTCCCTTCGCCCTATATGGCGCAGCCGTTTACGCGCTTTATCGGCTGCATTCCGACAGCGAAATCGCCGTGCTGTTCGCCGCCGGGGTCAGCCGCTGGCGGCTGTCGGCCCCGATACTCGCCCTGACCGCCGTTGGCGCCCTGGCAACGCTCTATGTGAATGTCGATCTTATGCCGCGCAGCTATCGCGTGCTGAAAGAGCGGGTCGCCTCAATCCGCGCCGATGTCGCCAGTTCCATCTTGCGCAGCGGCGAATTCACAACCTTTGTTGACGGATTTACGATCTATATCGACGAAGCACGGCCGGGCAGCCAATTCACCGGACTGTTGGTCAACGACTATCGCAACCCCGATGATCTCAAAACCTATATGGCCGAGCGCGCCCTGTTACGCGATACGCCAAACGGTCCGATGCTCTTCCTGCGCAATGGCAATCTGCAACGCAAATCCAGCGAGGACGCAGAAGTCGCACTCATTCCGTTCGATGAACTCGCCGTCAATGTCGCGAGCTATCAGGACACGCCGGGGGAATTAGTCCTTGAGCTGACGGAACGCTATCCGCGAGAACTCTTGAACCCGGATATGTCAAAGCCCTATGACCGCGCCAATGCCGGAAAGCTGAAAGCCGAAGGGCATTCGCGATTTGCCGGCCCGCTTTACGCCTTCGCCTATGTATTGATCGGTCTCTACGCGCTGATTGGCGGCCCCTATAGCCGGCGCGGGTATGTTTTGCGCATGACGGCGGCGGGCGGCGTCATCTTTTTACTCCGGATTGGCGGGTTTCTCGCCCAGGGGCTCGTCGCCGAGCATGGGGGCTACTGGCTGCTCTACGCCATCCCCCTTGAGGCCATTGCCATTGTCGCCTTCATGCTGTTTGCGCCGCCGCTTGAAACCGGACGCTTGCGCTGGCCATTACAGGCAGGGAAGCGTTCCGCATGACGCCGCCGGTAACCCTCTTTCGCTATATGGCGCTGCGCTCGGTCGCCGCAATCGGCGGATTGCTGCTTATTCTCGCCTGCCTGATTTTGCTGATCGACCTGATCGAAAACCTGCGTTTTGTCGGCAAGACCGAAGGCGCCGGTTTCGGATTGGCGATCGGCCTGACCCTGTTGCGCACGCCTTCTCTGGCGCAGGCGCTCTTTCCGTTCGTTTTCCTGTTCGGATCGATCTGGATGTTTCACCAGCTCAATAAACGCTCGGAACTTTCTGTGATGCGCTCGGCCGGCCTTTCGATCTGGCGCCTGATCGGGCCCGCGGCGCTGATCGCGGCGCTGGCCGGGATTGTCATCATTGCCATTATCGACCCGATCTCATCGCGTATGCTTTCCTACGCGGAAGCGCTGCAAGCGCAATCACGCGGCGGCGCCGCGAGCCTGGTGAAAGTTTTTCACGACGGCATCTGGCTTCGCCAGAAAAGCGACAACGCCCATGTGCTCATCAATGCGGCGTCCCATGACGAGGCGCGCGGCGCACTGGTCGGCGTGACGGTGTGGCG
>CAMYNO010000384.1 GCA_947259815.1 uncultured Parvularculaceae bacterium | reverse complement strand
GATGAAGCCACAAATCATCGCTCAGATAGGCGTCGAACTGCGCTGAAATAAATCGCATCTTCGACCATAAATGCCCCGCGCGCTTGCGGCGAAACTCAAAATCCGCCGCCTTTTCAGGGTCAAAAAAGACAACCGCTTCGGCCGCGATGCATCCATTCTTGGTACCGCCGAAACTCAATACGTCAACGCCGGCGCGCCAGCTTATGTCAGCGGGCGAAACACCCAGGGCCGCAACAGCATTGGCGAACCGCGCGCCGTCCATATGCACCGACAAGCCCGCATCATGTGCGGCGGCGCACAGCGCTTTTAGTTCGTCAGCGGAGTATACGGTTCCGCATTCCGTCGCCTGCGTTATCGAAAGACATGCAGCCGGCGCACCGTGAGGCGGGCGATAGGGAAATCCCTTTAACGCCGCAGACACCGCGTCGACAGTCAACTTGCCGCCATGCCCCGCAATCGGCAACAGCTTTGCGCCGCCCGTGAAGAATTCAGGGCCGGCGCACTCATCCATTTGTATATGGCTTTCCTCATGGGTGAGGATCATGCCGTAAGGCGGGGTCATGACAGAGAGGGCAAGTCCGTTTGCCGCACCGCCGGTCGCGACAAAGAAAACACGGCAGTCACGCTCGAAGATGTCAGCAATCCGGGCTTCGACTTTTTGCGTAAGCGCATCGCCGCCATATCCCGGCGCGGGCCCATCATTGGCCCGGATGATGGCCTCCAGAACTTCGGGGGCAGCGCCCGCCCAATTATCAGATGCGAATGTCATGCGGGATTTATAACAGAAAGGCCCGACGACGCGAACGCCGCCGGGCCCAAAACACGTATTCGTAAAACTTATTCGCTGATAGCAGTGACCGTCGCCGTGCCTGTCACACCCTCACCAGTCTCGTAGCGAACGGTATCGCCCACCATCGGCTCAGGATTGGATTCTGCAAATGTCACGCAACGATCATCCTGGCCGTCCGTCTGAAAACACATCTTGTTCGTTTCAGCGTCGTAGGTATATGTCGCGGTCGACCCATCCGGCATCGTCGCCGTTCCCTCGCTTAGCGTAACAGCGACTGTCTCGCCGCTGTCCCGCTTGAATTCAATTGTCGTCGCGGCCATGACCGGCGCGGCGATGAACGCAACTGCTACTCCCAAAATCAGTTTTCTCATGATGTTGTTCCCTCCACGATCAGTTTTTGATCGCGGGAGGCTATCGCGCCGAAGAAGCACCGTCGCCCGCTTTTTGCACAGATGGGGAAAATTAGCCGGCGATGGCGTCAACAAAATCCGCATGAGTGTGCACAAGGCGCGCGGCGCCCGCCGCAATCAGCCGCTCGCCATGGCCGTCCATGGCATGTCCACCGCCCAAGAAACCCCATGTCGTCATGCCTGCCGCGACACCGGCCCGGACCCCGTTTTCGCTGTCCTCAATGACGATACAGGCGGCGGCAGCGATGCCTAACTTTTCAGCGGCATACAGAAATATATCAGGCGAAGGTTTAGCCTTCTCGACAAGATCGGCGGAATAAACATGCGGTGCAGCATGACCCCACAAACCGGTGCGCTTCATTTTATCTTCGAGAAAATGTGCGCGCGACGACGAAGCAACTGCGACCGCGTAACGTGCGCGCGCCGCGCATAACGCTTCCTCAGCGCCCTTAATCGCGGTCAGGGCCGTCATCTCTTTTCGCCGGGCCGCGATTAGAAGCGCTTCAAGATCCGACGGTATGGCGCCGGTTTTCGCCAGAAAGTCCTTTTGCACATCGTCGATAAATGCGTCGTCATGCATGCCGGTGAACCGGCGCAGATACTCTTCGCGTGAAAAGGGTAATCCCAATTCGGCAAGTACACGCCGCTCACCGCGCATGGCGAGAACTTCTGAATCGACCAGAACGCCGTCGCAATCAAAGAGGATAGCCTTGAACAAAAAAAGCCCCGACTGAATGTCGGGGCTTTCCTAAACGGAATTGCGAATTTCGCAATCAGCCAGCAAGCACCGCCAGAAGAAGAAGTGCAACGATGTTCGTGATCTTGATCATCGGGTTCACCGCCGGGCCGGCCGTGTCCTTGTAAGGATCGCCAACCGTGTCGCCGGTAATGGCTGCTTTATGCGCTTCAGAGCCCTTGCCGCCGTGATTGCCGTCTTCGATGTATTTCTTGGCGTTGTCCCACGCGCCGCCGCCAGCGGTCATGGAGATGGCGACAAACAGGCCGGTGAGAATGACGCCGATCAGCAACGCGCCAACCGCAGAAAGCGCGGCGGATTTATCGCCCAGGCCGTAGAAGATGACGAGGAAGACAATGATTGGCGAAACAATCGGCAGCATGGACGGAATGACCATTTCCTTGATCGCCGCACGGGTCAGCATATCGACGGCTCGCCCGTAATTCGGCTTCGACGTGCCCGCCATGATGCCGGAATCTTCCCGGAACTGCTTGCGCACTTCCTCGACCACGGCGCTCGCCGCCCGGCCAACCGCCTGCATGGCGATGCCGCCGAACAGGAACGGCAACAAGCCGCCGAGGAAGAGGCCGGCGATAACATATGGGTTCGAAAGCGAGAAATTCACCACGACGTCAGCGAAGAACGGATACTCCTCCGCATGCGCGGTGAAGTGCTTAATATCCTCCGTATACGCGGCGAACAGGACCAGCGCGCCAAGACCCGCCGAACCGATGGCGTAGCCTTTCGTAACTGCTTTGGTCGTATTGCCGACAGCATCGAGGGCGTCCGTCGTCTCGCGAACCGAGCCTTCGAGGCCGGCCATTTCAGCAATACCGCCCGCATTGTCCGTAACCGGACCGAAAGCGTCGAGCGCAACGATCATACCGGCAAGGGCAAGCATGGTCGTAACGGCCGTCGCGATGCCGTAAAGGCCGCCGAGATTATAAGTAACGACAATACCAATAACGATAACGAGCGCAGGCAACGCCGTCGCCTCCATCGAAATCGCAAGGCCTTGAATGACGTTGGTGCCGTGCCCCGTCTCGGAAGCCGCCGCCACCGACTTCACAGGCCGGAAACCGGTGCCGGTGTAATATTCGGTGATCCAGACAATAAGACCGGTAATAACAAGACCGACCACGCCGCAAGAAAAGAGGCTGAGGCCCGTAAACGCAGTCCCCGTTGCCGTCGTGCCGATGGTTTCACTGAAACCGAAGACCTGGAAAGTGACGATCGCTATCGCGATCAGCGACAGGACACCCGTTACGATCAGACCCTGATACAGCGCGCCCATGATATTGGTTGAGCCCTTGCGCAGGGATACGCCAAACGTGCCGAGGATCGATGTGATGATACACACCGCGCCAATCGCAAGCGGGTAGAACATGAATGTCGCCGCCGCCTCGGTGAAGAGGATGGAGCCAAGCACCATGGTCGCCGCAACCGTTACCACATAGGTTTCAAAAAGGTCCGCGGCCATGCCGGCGCAGTCGCCAACATTATCGCCAACATTATCGGCGATGGTCGCCGGGTTACGCGGATCGTCCTCAGGGATGCCGGCTTCGATCTTGCCGACCATATCGCCGCCAACATCGGCGCCCTTGGTGAAGATGCCGCCGCCAAGACGGGCGAAGACGGAAATCAGCGATGCACCTAGGGAAAGGGCGACAAGGCCGTTTACGACCTCGCGGCTTTCCGGTGCATTGCCAAGCACGCCGGTAAGGATCCCGTAGTAACCGGCGAGGCCCAGAAGCGCGAGACCGGCGACAAGCATGCCGGTGACAGCGCCAGAGCGGAACGCAACGGAAAGGCCTTTGCCAATGCTTTCGCTTGCCGCTTGCGTGGTGCGAACATTTGCACGCACCGAAACCAGCATCCCGACAAATCCGGCCGCGCCCGAAAGCACCGCGCCAATGGCAAAGCCAACAGCGGGAATGAAATTCAGCTTGAATGCAAAAAGCAGCACAAGGAACACAACGGCGCCGGCGATGGCGATCGTGGTGTACTGACGATTGAGGTAGGCTTGAGCGCCTTCCTGAATAGCAGAAGCGATTTCTCGCATGCGATCTGTACCGGTCGGCAGGGACAGAACTGAGTTCACTGTAAAGACGCCATATCCTATGGCCGCCAAGCCGGCCGCAATGACCAACCAAAGCTCAAGGCTCATGATGTTTCTCTCCTGGAAATTCGCTTGAACGATCGTGAGGTGATTGCTGACATGGCCGCAGCGACGTGAATAGCAACGCGCGCGCTTCAATCAGCCCCCGATGAAAGACGGCCGGGAAATTCGCAAACCCGCTTTTGAAAATCAACCCATAGTTTTATGAGCGTCCGCGAAAATTATACGCAGCCTACGCTGCATATTTGCGCATACGTGGATTTTGAGCCGCCTCAGCGTCTGTGATCTCTTTAACCCAAGGGAATTCCTCAGCCGTTTCGTCAGTGTAACCAAGATTTCGCGCCGTGGCGCTGCGGGGTCGATCAGCCGTTTCGGGGTAGAATGTGCCGAAAACCCGGTCCCAGAAAAATTCCGCAATGCCGT
>CAMYNO010000383.1 GCA_947259815.1 uncultured Parvularculaceae bacterium | reverse complement strand
AGGCAAGACGCCTGCCGATACGGCATGGGTCGTCGGGCTGTAGCGCGGACAGGGCGCTATTTTGGTGCCGGGTTTTTCCCCAGCGCGGTCAGCCTTCAAGTGAAAAACATTTAATTTCAGAAACTTACTCATAAGGTCGCGCATCCTTCAGGTAATTGGTCTATTGTGCAGTGCAGCAAACAGGCTGAAACTGGCGCTTCCGAGACTATCGCGAGTGCATATCTGCGAGGATGTCTATGTCCCATCCAAGATCAGGGCGCGCCAGTACGGCGACCCGGATGATGCGCCTGGCGTATCTCAGGGCCCGCCGCGAGTTTGCGCAGCGCACGCCGGCGCAAACCGTCAATCTGGCGTTACAGGGCGGCGGCGCGCTTGGGGCCTTCACGGCCGGGGCGCTTATTCGCTTGTCGAAAGAACGCGGCTTGCGCATTGGCGCCATGAGCGGTGCATCCGCCGGCGCGTTAAATGCGGCCGTGTTTACCACCGGCTTTGCAGCGGGTGGACGCCGCGGCGCCGAGCATGCGCTTTCGGCGTTTTGGGATGATGTATCTGCGGCGTCAGACACCGCCTCGCTGCTGATGGCGCCCGCCTTAATTGGTGTGCAGAACAATATGTGGACGCGTTCGCTTGGCGAGGGCGTCCGCCAGAGCGCCGCGGCGTTCGGTAGGAATCCGTTGCGGGCAATTGTTGAAAACCACGTGGATACGGATGCTTTAAAGCAGGCCGATGCGCCCCGGCTTTTCATTTCCGCCACCAATATCCGAACGGCGTCAGCGCGCATATTTCGCAATGAGGAAATTACGACGGACGCGTTGCTGGCCTCTGCTTGCCTGCCGATGTTGCACGGTGCGATTGAGATAGATGGCGAGCGCTATTGGGATGGCGGGTTTACCAGCAATCCGCCGATCGAACCGTTATTAGGCGATGGCGGGGCGAGCGTTGTCCTCGTCCGGTTGATCCGCGCCGGCGCCGTAAACGCGCCGCGTTCCGCCAGCGATATAGATTCCTATCTGGCAAGGCTGGCGTTCGCGCGGCCCACCGAGGAAGAACTGACGCGTATTGCCCGACGGGGAGAGGGCCGGGTTGAAGAAATAGATTTGTCTGGTGATCCGAGCGCGCCAAAAATGAGCGCACGTCCCGGCCGGCGCCTAGTCAGCGATCTCATGCGACGCGGCGTGGAGGCGGCGGAAAGTTTTCTTGCGGCAAAGCATGCGCGCTATACCGATGGTGCGCGCATTGCCGGCTAGGGCAAGGTCGCTTTCCCGCCGCGCATTGTCTAAGATCATTGCGGAAGGCGCTCGACGATGAATGAAGAAGCAAACGCAGCACGCCCGCGGCTGCTCATAGATATCGTTTCGGACCCAGTTTGCCCATGGTGCTATGTCGGGTTCAAAGCATTTCAACTGGCGCGTGACCGGCTCAACGACGAATTCCAGATATTGCCGCGTATGCGCGCCTATATGCTGAACCCGGACACGCCGGCTGGCGGCGTCGACCGCGCAGCTTACTACGCCAAAAAATTTCCTGACGAAGCGCAGCGCGAGCAGGGGGCCATGCAGTTGAAAGCCGCCGCGCTTGGCGCCGGATTCAAATTCGATCCCGCCGTGCCGACGCGCATTCCCAATACGGTCAAGGCCCATCAGTTGATCCGTCTGGCGCATTTCGACGGCGCGCAGGAACGACTGGTTGAGCGCTTGTATGGCGCATATTGGGACGAAGGCGCCGATATTGGCGAAGACGATGTCCTGGTCTCGATTGCCGATGAGGCAGGCCTTGATACGGAAAATGCCCGGCGCGATCTGAATAATCCGCAGTCAAAAAATACGATTCTCGCGGAAGCGGAGGCGTTCCGGCGCGCCGGTGTCTCTGGTGTGCCGACATTTATCATTAACGAACGCGACGGCTTCTCGGGCGCTATGCTGCCGGACCGCATGGCCCAGGCGTTTCGCCAAGCGGCCAGAGATTTGCAGCACGCCGGATAGGCGCGCAAATCCCGCGCGGGAGGCCGACCCATGGTCAGACTGATCGTAATTGCCTTTTTATGTTTCTTCTCCGCCCCGGCGATGGCCGCAACATATGTTGCGAGCGCCGATGGGCTGAAGCGGGTTGTTCGCAACGCCAAGAACGGGGACGAGATTGTCGTCGCCGCCGGCGCCTATGACATTGCCGATCTTAAAATCCGCAAGGACCTGACACTGCGGGGCGAGGGCGAGGTCGTTTTTCATTCGTCACGATCCATTGAAAAGGGGCTTTTAAATCCTCTGCCGGGCGTTTCGCTGGGCGTGGAGAACATCACCTTTCGCGATGCGCGCTCCCCGGATTTGAACGGTGCGGGCATTCGCAATGACGGTCTCAATCTGACGATTGTGGATTGCAGGTTCGACGATAATGAGAATGCAATCCTGTCGACCGGCGACCGCTATGGGGTCATAAAAATTTCCGGTTCAAAATTTCACCGCAATGGCCATGGCGACGGCTACTCTCACGGTATTTATGTTCTGCGCGCGGCGACGCTGGAAATCGACGATAGCGAATTTGTCGGCACGCGCATTGGCCATCACATCAAATCGCTTGCCGACGAAACCTCGGTTACAAATACGCGCCTCGACGATGCCGATGGTCGGACAAGTTACGCCATTGATTTGTCCAAAGGCGGACGTGCGACGATTGTTGGCAATATGATCATTCAGGCGGCTGATGCGGATAACATCACAATGATCAATTACGATAATTCACGCGGCGGCAAGCCGGTATCTTTGAAGATCACCGGCAACAAAATTGTCATCCGCCGCCACGGGGCGCGCTTTTTGCGCAATGACACCAAGCTCCATCCAATTGTTTTTGATAACGAAATCACCAATGAAAACGGCGCTTCTCTCGACTATTCGGAAGTCCGCGCCGACTATTGATTTGGCTACGGAGCTTTTACTGTCCCTGGACTGGTAAAGCGGCGTTATTCAAGTAAATTTTCCTTAAAGGATTTGCGCTTGACGGGCCGCTTTGGGCCGGCTTAAGTGCCGCCGCGACTTTGTTTTGGCCGATTTTTTCGTGACTTGCCGACGGCCAGCCGACTGAAGACCTCCAAGACATGGTTGCCTTCCGCTGGCTTGCGGGCTGGCATCGCCATTAAAGGAGATCTCAATCAATGGCATCAGGCACAGTGAAATGGTTCAATGCAACAAAGGGTTACGGCTTTATTGAGCCGGACGACGGCGGCAAGGACGTGTTTGTCCATATCACCGCTGTTCAGGCCGCCGGTCTGCAGGGTCTGAATGAAGGCCAGAAAGTCTCATACGAAATCGCCGATCAACGCGGCAAGTCGTCTGCGGCAAACCTCAAAGTCGAATAACCGGTTTCGGTATTAGGAATTCAATAAATCGTCGGCGTTGCGCGCGCCGGCGATTTTTTTATGGGCGAGAGAGGTCGATCAACCGCGCCGCGCCGTCGTTCAAGAGCGCAAGACCGACCTTGCGTCCAATCTCGCGCGGGCGATCTCGCGGGCCTTCGCTTTTCGCCTCCAGTAATTCCGTTCCATCTTCCGACATAACCGCGCCATAGAGCGACAGCGTATTCTCATCGCAGTGCGCATAAGCGGCGATCGGCGCGTTGCAATGTCCGTTCATGATCCAGAGTAATTCACGTTCCGCGAGCCCCGCCGCCTCAGACGCGTCATCGTTGATAGCGCTCAGCATGTCGCGGATATGAAAGTCGCCAGCGCGACATTCCACGGCGACGATTCCCTGTCCGGCGGCGGGCGGTAACTCATCGGCGGAAAATATATGGGCGATGCGATGGGCGAGCCCGACGCGTTCAAGACCGCAGCGAGCCATGATCAGCGCATCGGCGGGCCCGACTTCGCCGCCGCCCGGAAGCCGTTGCATGGCGCCTTCGTCGAGTTTCTTGATGCGCGTATCGGCTGCGCCGCGATAGTGGATTACATCCGCATTCGGATAAAGCCGCGCCAATAGCGCTTTGCGGCGAACCGAATTCGTGCCGATCTTAAGCCCTTTGCCGCCGTCGCTTTGAAACGCTTCAAAGGATAAGCCCTTGCGCAGCACCAGCGCATCTTCGACGGCTTCCCGCTTCATATAGGCGCCGATGACCAGCCCCGGCGTTTCTTCATCGCCGGGCATGTCTTTTAACGAGTGCATGGCCGCGTCGAGGCGTGTGTCGCGCATTGCGTCACGGATCTCGGCGACGAAGGCGCCGCCTTTGCCGCCATGGACTTCCAGTTTCGAAACCTGATCGCGATCCCCGCGCGGCGAAAACCGGACAATTTCGACCGGCGCATCAGGATGGGCGGCGCGGTATGCGGCGGCGATATCATCGGTCTGCGCGAGCGCCATGGCGCTTGAACGGGTGCCTATGCGCATGTTCTGCCTTACTGTCTTTCGTTGTGGCGATGGCTGACCGGGGCGTTGCTCGTCCCGTGGTGGAAAACGCTATCTGACCCATACAAGCAACGCAACGGTGGCGCTATCCCCTGGGCGCGCCGCCAAGGCGCGCCATTACGCCGGTTTCTCAGCCTTCGCACGGCGCCATTCTTATACGCGGCATTAACTATAAAGCGTCTATTTTCAGTGCTCATTTCAGCGGTCTGCGTAAATGTTATTAAGGTTGTGTCAACTTCTTGCCGCCTCGACGGTCTTCGGTTCCGCAACATACGTGTGGGCGGGCGATGACGCACAGCCTGCGTTTCGCGGCAGTGTCTACCCGACGGAATATCTCGAACCGTATTTGTCAGAGCCGTTCATATACTCAAAGTCTTATTCGGTCGTCGCGGCGGTGCAATCTCCGCAATCCCCGCAAATACCGACAGAGATAGATAGCGAAAAGTTTCTGCCGTCGGGCGGCGAACGCGTCGCTGACGCCATTAGGGCGGCGCTTGCCAATAATCCGCAGGTCGAAATCGCGCAATCGCGTGTCGACGCTGCAGCGGCGGACCGATTTGCTGCGCTCGGCGGGTTTCTTCCCGATGTGGAAGTGTCGGCCGCCTATGCGGACGAGAGCCTGCGCAGCAGTTCCCTGCAAACACTGCAGGACCGGGACGGCACAACATTCGGCGTGACGGCTGTGCAGCCGGTGTCGCAAGGGCTTTCGGCCTTTAACCGGTTTCGCGGCGCGCGGGCCAGCCTGAGTGAAGCGGATCTCTCGCTGGCCTCGGTGCGCCAGCAAACGGCGCTGGCGGCGGCGCGCGTGCATTCGGCGGTCGTGTTGGCGCGTGAAATTGTCAAGCACCGCGTCAGCAATTTATCGCTTCTCAATCGGCAATATGAAATTGTCCGTAGACGGCAGGAAGCCGGCGCCCAGGGCCGCACCGGCGTCGAGCAGGCTTCGGCGCGGCGCGCGCAGGCGCAAGTCGCCCTTGGCGAGGCCCGCTCGATGCTTGCCGAGAGTGAAGCTGCTTACCGGCGTATTGTCGGGCATGGGGCGCCGGCGGAAATCGCCAGCGATCCTTATGATTCAACCAAGTCGCCGCCGACGATGCTGGACGCGATTGCGCATGCAAAACAATTGAACCCGTCGGTCAATGCGGCTGAGGCTGCGGTGAAGGCGGCGAAACATTCAAAAAGCGCGGCCATCGGCGATTTTGCTCCGAAGGTCACGCTTGAGGGCAGTTACTTTCAGCGCTTCGGCGCCGACCAGACACTGACCCAGGAAGACGAAGAGTATCAACTGGTCGCGCGCTTGCGCATGCCCATTTTCAATCAGGGCCGTAGCATCGCCGGGCTCCGCTCCGCGCGGGCAAACGTCCGTCAGGCGCGGGCCAATCTCGATCAGACGGCGCTCAATGTCGATGAAGTCGTAACCCGTAGCTGGCGCCAGCTTGCGCAGGCGGAGGTAAAGCGGGTCGCCGCCCGTCAGGGAATTGAAGCGGCAAAACAATCCGTAAGAGGATTACAGCTTGAATATGAGGCCGGGCAACGAACAGTGATCGACGTGCTTGATGGCCAGCGCGACCTTGTGCAGGCGGAGATTGCCCTGTCGCAGGCGGAGTTCGACCTGCGCGTCAGTCAGTACGAACTCACCGCGGCGACCGGCACGATATTACAGGCCTTTGCCGCGGACGCGACGACGGACTAGGCTCAGGACCTATTAATCTTGTGGACTGATGCGAACGGTGATTCAAGGCTGCAAAGGAGACTTTGCAATGAGTGATCTGATTTGGTTGAGTGACGAACAAGTTGACCGGTTAAAACCTTCATT
>CAMYNO010000382.1 GCA_947259815.1 uncultured Parvularculaceae bacterium | reverse complement strand
GTGAGAAAATTGCGGAGCCCTGGTAACTGGCGGACCCATTCAATGCCCAATCGACACACAGTTAGACGCAGCGTACGCGATCTTCCTCAAATGAGTTGCTGATCGTTCTTGTCCAATAGGTGAACAGCAATTCTCAGCACAGCGCTATGAATACTATTGCGCGGCAACGAGGTTTACTTCATGGAGATCTGGCCTGCCCCCTCGAGGTGTCCCGAGGTAATTGTTAGTCCCGGCACATAAGTGACGGCTCATACCGCCACATATTCAGGGTAAGGCGATAGATAGTATTTTGGCAAGATCGCTTTCGGCGCCGGTGATTGGTAACCGAGCGACGAGTGCGGACGGAATGTGTTGTAATGGCGGCGCCACCATTCAATGAGCGTCTTGGCTTCCTTCATTGTGTAAAATATCTCGCGGGCTAGAAGCTCATCTCGCAGTTTTGAGTTGAAGCTTTCGCAGTATCCATTTTCCCAGGGACTGCCGGGCTCAATGAACAAGGTCTTCACGCCAAGACGGCCGAGCCATCCGCGCAAAGCTCTTTCGATAAACTCCGGGCCGTTATCTGAACGAATATGCTCTGGCGGACCATGTGTAAGGAATAGATCGGCGAGCACTTCAAGAACGACCCTGGCATTGAGGCGACGTTCAACCTTAATCGCCAGGCACTCCCGAGTGAACTCGTCAATAACGCACAACATTCGAAACGGCTTTCCATCATGGGTTCGATCCATGACGAAGTCATAAGACCAAACATGATTGCAGTGTCGTGGACGTAGGCGAACGCACGACCCGTCATTTAGCCAGAGACGGCTGCGTTTCGGTTGTTTCATGGGCACTTTCAGCCCTTCGCGTCTCCATATGCGATAAACCCGCTTCTCGTTCACATGCCAGCCGTCCCGGCGAAGCAAGGCAGTGATGCGACGATAGCCGTAGCGGCCGAACCGTTCAGCAAGCGAGATGATCGCTTTCGTCAGCGCCTTCTCACCTTGACGGCCACAGGGCTTCTTACGCTGGGTTGATCGGTGCTGACCGAGTGTTTCGCAGGCACGGCGTTCTGATACGCCAAGTTCTTCAGTTACTCGGTCAACACAAGCACGGCGACGCGAAGGGCTCAGAAGTTTCCCTTTGCGGCTTCCGCGAGGATCTGTTTATCGAGCGTGAGGTCGGAGACAGCTTGGCGCAAACGCTGGTTCTCTTTCTCCAACCCCTTCAATCGCCGCGCCTGATCAACACCCATGCCGCCATACTCTTTGCGCCATCGATAGTAAGTTTGTTCAGTAACGCCGATGGCGCGCACGGCTTGGCCCGTCGTGTCGCCTTGGTTCAGGCGAACCTCGACTTCACGTAGCTTTGCAATAATTTCTTCTGGCTTGGCTCTCTTGCCCATCTCTCAGCTCCTTCTTCAAAGCCGAGACTAACTGATTCACCGGGCCACTTTTTTGGAAGCACACCAGTCCCCATGGCGCACAGCGAGGTCGCCGGACCGAAAATGACCGCCGTCGAACGCTTTGTCTGTCGCTGTCGGATTTTTGAGATAACCACTCATGACCACATTGCCCCGGAACATCACCTCGCCAATGGTCTCGCCGTCCCGCGGCGTTTCTTCCATAGTTTCCGGATCGCGCACACTAAGCTCTTCAAGCACAGCATAGCGCACGCCCTGACGCGCTTTTTTTGCCGCCCGCTCATCGGCGGGAAGGTGGTCCCATTCCCGGCGCCAGGCGCAAACCGTTTGCGGGCCGTAAACTTCCGTAAGCCCGTAAGTGTGCGTTAGATCGAAACCGACACTTTCGGCGCGTTCAAGGACCGCGGCCGGAGGCGCCGCGCCGGCGGTCATCACCGCCACGCGAGTTTCAAGCGTCGCCTTTCGCCGTTCAAGTTCGCCAACCGCCATGTTGACGACAATCGGCGCACCGCACAGATGCGAAATATCGTGATCGGTAATCGTATCGATGAGCGTCGCCGGCGTAAAGCTTGGCAGACAAACATTGACGCCCGCCATTGCGGCAATTGTCCAAGGGAAGTTCCAGCCATTACAGTGAAACAAGGGCAGCGTCCAAAGATATCGCGGATGTTGCTGCATCGGCCACTCCAGAGTATTGCCGATAGCCGCGAGATAGGCGCCCCGGTGATGGGTGACAACGCCCTTTGGATCGCCGGTTGTTCCCGACGTATAATTCAGCGCCAGCGCGTTCCATTCATCGCCAGGAAGCAACTCGTTTTCGCCAAGCGGCGATGCATCCGCAAAAAATTGCTCGTATAGTACGCCGTCGATCTCTCCAACCGGTCCGTCGCTTTCAATGGCGATCACTTTCGGCTTGGCGAGGCACTGCTCAAGCGCGGCCTGTGCGACATCGGCAAGTCCAGCATCGACGAAGAAGAACACCGCTTCGCCATGATCGAGAATGAACGCGACGGCTTCCGCATCTAGGCGTGAATTTATCATATTAAGAACAGCGCCGGACATCGGGACCGCATAGGTAAGCTCGACGGCTTCGGGAATATTACGGCAAAGGGCGGCGACGGTGGTTGACGGCCCTGCGCCGCCGGCGCGCAATGCGCCTGCAATTTTGCGGCTGCGGTTAAGCGTATCCAGCCATGTTGTAACATCGTCTCCATGCACAACAGCCGGCGCATCGGGATACGCTTGCGCCGCTCTCGTCACCAGGGATGTCGGGGACAATGGCGCAAAATTCGCCGCTCGTTTTTGCAATCCGTTCGTGTAATCGGTCAAAATGCTGCTCCCTAGTCGCTGCAACTTATCCTTTTCGCTGGGCCATGCGGCGCCGGCACGCTTCGCCAAAGGCGTCCCAGATCGGGCGATTGAGGGGATGGCTGGCATAGCCCCACTCCGGATGCCATTGCACGCCGAGCGCAAACGCTTTGGCGCCGCGAACACTGGCGGCCTCGATCAGCCCGTCTTCCGACTGCGCCTCGATCTGCAACCCGTCGGCAAGACGCGCCACGCCCTGATGGTGGAGCGAGTTCACACGAAAAACACGCGCCGGCGCAATCCGATCGAGAACGCCGCCTTTTGCAATTTCAATGTCATGGGCGACGTCAAACCGCTCCGCCCACGATGCTTTCGGTTGATCGCGATGGTCGATCATGCCGAGGGCTTCATGCACATGCTGCACAAGCGTTCCGCCGAGCGCCACATTAAGCTCCTGATAGCCGCGGCAAATGGCGAAGACAGGCACGCCCGCATCACGCAGGCGCGGGATCAACGACAATGTCGTTTCATCGCGCGCCGGATCGAGAATGGTGTCCTGCTTTTCAAGCGCATCCCCATAACGGCGCGGATCGACATTGGACAAAGCGCCGGTCAGAACGCAGCCATCGATCCGGCTTAAAAGCCCATCCATATTAAGCCGCTCGCCAAGCGGCGGAAAAATCCAGGGATCGCCGCCGGCGCCCTCGAAGACCGCCTCGATATAAGCGTTATATACCGCGGCTGCGGGAGCCACGTCGCGCAGCTTTTCCTGATCGGCGCTTAGCGCAATAAATGGCCTCATTGAATCTTGCTTTCGCTAAACCGGCAATCTCTGCAGCGATCAAGAAACATGCATGTACGTCTCATGCTATGGCGCCGATGATCGCCTTGGTTTCCAAAAATTCCTCAATGCCAAAGGCGCCCCATTCGCGGCCATTGCCCGATTGTTTATAGCCGCCAAAGGGAATGTCATAGGGCAAGGGCGCATCATTGACGAGCACCATGCCGGTGCGCAAACGGCGCGCGATTGCGACAGCGCGATCATGGGAGGCGGCGACAACGCTCCCGGAAAGGCCGTAAACGGCGTCATTGGCGATCGCTACGGCTTCATCGTCATTATCGTAGGCGATGATCGAAAGCACCGGCCCGAACACTTCTTCCCTCGCAATCGTCATGTCGGGCGTAACGCGGGAGAAAACCGTTGGTTTTGC
>CAMYNO010000381.1 GCA_947259815.1 uncultured Parvularculaceae bacterium | reverse complement strand
CCAGGGAAAGATACATTCCCTGATCTAACGTGGTTCAATCCCGGCCTGCCTGCGCGCTGCCGTCAGCGTATTATGCATTAGCATGGCGATGGTCATCGGTCCGACGCCGCCGGGCACAGGCGTGATGGCGCCAGCTATCGCACTCGCGCTCGTAAATTCAACATCGCCAACAAGCTTGGTCTTTCCTTCGCCTTTCTCAGGCGCCGGCACACGATTTATACCAACGTCAACAACAGTAGCGCCGGGTTTGATCCAATCCCCTTTCACCATCTGGGCGCGCCCCACCGCAGCGATGACGAGATCGGCGCGGCGAACGACGGCTGGCAAATCTTTCGTGCGGCTGTGGGCAATCGTAACCGTGCAGTTTTCTTTCAGGAGCAATTGCGCGACGGGTTTTCCGACAATATTCGAACGACCGATGATTACCGCGTCGAGTCCTGAAAGATCGTCGCCAATTGCGGTCTTGGCCAGCCGGATACAACCGGCCGGCGTGCACGGGACCAGGGCCCTGTCAAGATCGCCAGCGCCCAACAGACCCACATTGATCGGGTGAAACCCGTCAACGTCCTTTTCCGGTGCGATAAGGTTGATGACCTTGCTCTCCTCGATATGGGCGGGGAGCGGCAATTGCACTAAAATTCCGTGTACGCTGCGGTCCTGGTTAAGTGTTTCGATCAGTGCGATCAGTTCGTCTTGGCTTGTCGTTTCCGGCAGCGTTTCCTGTATAGATTTAAAGCCCAGCTTTTGCGCCGTTGCGCCTTTGTTGCGAACATAAACGGCGCTAGCCGGGTCCGCGCCAACCAGAACAACGGCAAGACATGGCGGCGTCCCGGTTGCATCAATGTATTGTTGTGTTTCCGACGCCAGTTGTTCGGTTAAGTCGGCGGCTAATGCCTTGCCGTCGATAATTTTTGCGTGCGCCATAATCCAGACCCGAATTCGTCAAACATTTTATTGCTGTGGCCTTGTCTAACCCTAGCCGGCCAGCCACGTCGATCTGTTTGAATTTGTCCGGGTTATATAGCCATTTTCCGGCGTGAAAAGCGCCGGACTTAGCATAGATTGCCGTGCCGGGTGATTAGCGGCGCAGAAACGCCTCGCGAATTACCGGCCCTATTGTCTCCAGCGGACCGGGATTGAGCATTGAAAAGTGATGGCAAGGAATATTGTGTTCGATCACTTCGCCGGTGGTGTATTGTTTCCATGCGCCGTCATGATGTTCTATTGCGGCGTCGAGTTCGCCAGACTTACCTTCGACCGCTCTGAAAACTTCTATATTCGCTTGAATGATGGGCGGCTGGTGCTTGCGGGCGATGACAAAATTGTTCTTGATGACGTTTTCAAAGCGCTGCCGCAAATCGCCATTGTTCAACCCGGCTCTTTTTATGATGGGCATGGAAAAAATATCGAATTCCTGGAACATGAATTCGGCAAGGGTATGCATGTCCTGTGGCCAGGTGCGCGCTGTCTGCGGCGAATAATTCATGAAGCGAAGGGCAAGATCTGCGAGCGCCGCTTCGTCTTGCGCCGTTTGCGTCGGAATTTTCTTGAATGGAAATGCGTCCAGCAGGCCAAGATACTCGACCTCTTCGCCCGCCGCTTCCAGCTTCGCCGCGATCGTTTGTGCAACAAGTCCGCCTAGTGACCACCCAAGGAGGCGGTATGGACCTTTTTCCTGGATCGAACGAATCTGGCGCACATAGTCCTGCGCCATTGCATCGATGCTTGCAGGTAACGCGCTGTCTTCACCAGTAAGGCCGCGCGCCTGTAATCCGTACATTGGCGTGCGCATGCTGAGATGGCGCTGTAACCCGGCGAACGACCACGCGATACCGACGATGGAGTGTATGCAAAACAGCGGGGCGCCTTCACCCTCCCGGCGTAAAGGAATTATTCCGGCGAATGGGTCGGCATTTTCATTACTGTCCATTTGCCGAGCCAGATTCGTGATCGTCGGCGCATCAAAAATGGACAACAAGGATAGCTGCGTTGAAAACTGGTTTTCAATTTCTACAAGTAGCTGGACAGCGGTGAGTGAGTCCGCGCCGAGTTCAAAGAAATTGTCTTCGACGCCAACCCGGTCAACGCCGAGCATCTTTGCGAAGATGCTTGCAAGCTTCACTTCCGTCGGTGTTTTTGGAGCTACATAACCGGATGTCGAACGCACATTGGTGGTCGGCAACGCGTTGCGGTCAATCTTGCCATTGCGTGTCAGGGGAAGGTCATCAAGTACGAAAATGACAGATGGCGTTAAATGAGCCGGCAATAAGTCCCCAAGACGTTGGCGGAGCGTCTCCTCATCAAGCTCAAAGCCGTCCTTTCCGGTAACATACGCCGCCAGACGATCTCCGTTTTTCGGATTTTTGATGGCGCAGGCAAATGCTTGTTCAACGCCGTCGCATTTCAGCAGGGCTGCTTCAACTTCGCCCGGCTCAACACGAAACCCGCGGATCTTGAGTTGGTCGTCACGCCGGCCAAGGAATTCGAGGGAACCGTCCATGCGCCAGCGCACAAGGTCGCCTGTGCGATAAAGGCGCGATCCGTCATTGCTGAATGGGCAAGTCGGAAAGCGTACCGCTGTCAGCTCAGGCTGATTCAGGTATCCAAGGGCAACGCCGGCCCCGCCAACACAGAGTTCGCCAGCGACCCCGATTGGCGCGAGGTTTAAATCATCATCGCAAACATAAGCGCGCGCGTTCCAGATCGGCCGCCCGATGGGCGGGGATGCAACATCGTCAGCGCCAATGGCGCCACCTGCGCAAAGCACAGTCGCTTCCGTCGGTCCATACCAATTGCGAAGTTCTGCACCCAGATCAATCAATGCCCGCGCCAACCGGCCAGACAAGGCCTCGCCCGCGGCGACGATCTTCATACCCTGCAATGGCGCAGCGCGGCTTACCACCAAAGCGTCCCATAATGATGGCGTTGCGACCATCGCCGTAATCGCTTCAGCGCGCATGAGATTGGCCAGTTTCATCGGCTCGCGCGCAACCGCGTGTGGCGCAATAACCAGCGTCGCTCCAACGGCGAGCGGCGTCAGAATATCAACGATGGAAGCATCGAAGGTAAACGGCGCGACCGCCATGAACCGGTCTTCTTCAGTAAGCGGCAGATTAGCGGAAGTGTAGGCGATTGTATTGGCAAGGCCCGCGTGACCTATCACGACGCCCTTGGGTGCGCCCGTGGACCCTGACGTGAAGATGACATATGCGGCGTCAGTCAATTGAAAAGCTTGGCGCCGCTCTGTGTCCTTGATATTTGCGCTATCAATTGCGCTTGCACATTTGTCGAAGGCAATAAATTTTGCATTGCCGTCAGATACGAGATCTGAACTCTCCGATAGAGCAATTACCGCCGCGACATTTGCGTCTTCGAAAATGCCTGCAAGTCGGGTTGGCGGATCAGCGACATCGACGGGTAAAAATGTTGCGCCGGCTTTGCTGGTTGCCAGCATTGCAACAACATGCTTTTCCGACTTCGGCAATGCAATGGCGACAATATCGCCTGCGCCAACGCCCTCCTTCAGTAGCTTACGCGCCAGATAATTGGCGCGCCCATTAAGCTCTGCGTAGGAATAGCTGATGTCTTTGCACTTTATGGCCAGCGCACCCGGCGTTTTTGCCGCGATGCGTTCAACTGTTTCAAACACGCGCTGCCGAAAGAGCCCGTGTTT
>CAMYNO010000380.1 GCA_947259815.1 uncultured Parvularculaceae bacterium | reverse complement strand
CGAACGTAAACGGATGAAAAGCCAAAGCCCTTGCGGGCCGACCGCCCGGCGCCATCAACGGCCGCCGCCCACCCCCGTCCTCCGGGGAAATCATTAAAAAGCCGGCGCGCCCTCGCGCGCCGACCGATTCTCTTTTGAAACGCTATAGAGTTGCGCAAGCGATGGATGTCGGAAGGACGGAGACTCGCCCCTTGGCGAGGCTCCGCTCGCAAGAGCGCGGTCGGGCGTCAGCCCGAGGCGCCAATGGGAAACGCCCAATCACCGCCGCTTACTTCTCCGCCGCTGTCCCCGGTCTTAAATAAGCAAAAGCGTGCGCCACATAATCGGCTTTGCCTAACTCAACGCCGTGACTACGCAAGATCGCATAAGCGGTCATCAGATGAAAATAAAACTGCGGCAACGCCCAATCGCGCGCGCATTGCTCGCCCGTCATGTCAAAGATCCTGCCGTCGGGAAGTTCGAGAACGATCGCCCGATCCGCGCCGGCGTCAAGCGCATTCGGCGCAAGTTCCTCAAGAAACGACAGCGTATCGCGTATGCGGGCCTGTGCATCCGCAAGACCGCCCGGGGCTTCGCCGCCGCGCCGCCCCTCTTCCAACAGATCATGCCAGATTTGCGGAAAATCTTCGCCGCGCAATCGGTGAACCGCCTCGTAAGCCTGCAGGCAGGAAAACCGAACTTGCGTCGACAGCGGAAACATATCGGGCGCCAGCCGCGTCGCAAGAAGCGCTTCTGCGCCTTCCACTTGTTTTTCCGCCTTTTCGAGCCATCCTGACAAGGCGCGCAACATTTGCGCGTAAGTCGGAACCAAAAGATCGGTCAGGGACATGTCGGCCTCTTTCAAAAAAACTTTATCCGCTCCAGTTACGCACCCAGCCTGACTCGATCAATATCCGCGATGTGCGAGAGGTTTCTTTCCATACATCACAGAACGCGCCAGCGATCGAAGCGCCGAAACGCGGGCGAAGCCGCCTTTCGCTTTCCGCGAAAGGCCGGTTTACGAGAGCGCGGTCGGGCGTCAGCCCGAGGCGCCCAATTCAGCGCTTAAGCCATCCTCGCGGCAGGAACGGGCGTCGCCGACGAGGCCGATCGCGCACTTGCGATCACTTTACGGCGGGCGAGCGGACTGGCGACCCCGGTGAAGTAATAGAGCAATTCAGCGATTTCGCTCTGGTTCGGAAACTTGTGGGACTCGCCGGCGCCAAGGTCTTCTTTAATTGCGCCGTAAAGAGAAGCGACCGGAACAACCAAAATCTCGGACAGGATAACCACCATCTCCGGATAGAACGCCCGCGCGCCCATTTCACAAAGACGGTAGGTTTCCACATTCATATTGAGCGCTTCGGCGGCCGTTTCTTCCGTTACGCCGACTTCTTCCCGTTTTTTTCTAATATGGCGCCCAAGCAGAATATCGACTGCAGCGCCTTCCAATTCGTTCTTTTCAGTTTCCATCGACCCCGTCCCTTCTCAATTCATGAATACCGATCATCCGGCGGCATCGCCGGACGTCGTCAGAACAGAGAACCAGAGGCATCTGTGCACAGCTTTTAGCAGCCGAAGCCGGCCTGGACATCACTGCGCCATCCGGCTTCATGCCGGACCCGCGTACGCCAAAGCAGACGCGCCCCGATGAGGCCGTCTCTGGTTCAATATGGGGCTGACGATCCCCGTGGCTCCGTCACAGATGGAGCACCAACTATGTTTTAAGCGACTCACAATTCTTAAGACGACAGACCATTGATAAACCGCAACTGAATTTTCGGTCTTTAGTCCTGCGCCCCCGCTCCTCCCTTTCGCGCCCCGCGCAATCGGCCCAACTCGGCGTTTAACAGCGCTTCCAGCGGCCCTCGTTTGTCGTCATCTTTAATGCCGGACAGAAGCTCAAGAATCACTTGCCGAGACGTCAGGATATTGCCGCCGCAAGACGTAATCCGCGATAAAAACAAATGCTCTTTTTCGGGCTCGGCCGTGCAAATCAAATCGGCCGGCACAAACACGTCATACCCGTCCATCAATGTCCTCAAGGAAACCTGCGTCAGAGCGCCTTCGAGCAATCCGCCACAGACAATAAGCGCGCGCTTATTAAGCGCCTTAATGCGGTCGATCAGGGACTGATCGGCGACAAACGCTTTCCCCGCTTCAGGATCAGCCCGAAGATCAAGCAACGGAAGGGCTCCGGCGCCAGCAATCGCGACACCCATATCGGAAACCGCCTGGCAATGCTCCCTGCCGCCGAGGTCACATGAAGGCTCATCAACGACGACGAGCGCTGTCGCCGAGCCATACAACAAAGGTTCGCCAGCCAAGACAAAATACCTCACATGCCGCAAAAAAGCAGCGCTAAGAATTCAGAGATGACACGGCAAGAGGTGAGCGCACGCGCTTACTCCAACCGATACATAGTTAGACGCAGCGCGCACGATCTTCCTCAAAGTTTGCGCTGAGTTGGTCAGTTTTCAAAACTGCTCCGACCTTCATTGGCGGGTGAAGATGGCTTCGCGTCAGAGCAAGTCAGTCTTGGGAGGAATCGCGATTCTTCGGTGCGTCGACGAGCCGGTCAAAGAAATAATTGTACATCAGCGCAAGTCGGATGGCGGTCTGCTCGTTATTTGCTGCGCCGGCATGCCCGCCCTCCGTGTTCTCATAATAGAGGAATGGGTGACCTTGCTCTTCCATGAGGGCCGCCATCTTGCGGGCGTGGCCCGGGTGGACGCGATCATCCTTGGTGGAGGTATAGAAGAAGGTCAGCGGGTATTCCGCATTGGCGTCAAGATTATGATAGGGCGATATCCGTCTTAAAAACGCGCCTTCTTTATCATCGGCGGGGTCGCCATATTCGCCAACCCAACTCGCGCCTGCGAGGAGCTGGTCATAGCGCAACATATCGAGCAACGGTACCAGGATCGCGACGGCGCCAAAAAGATCTGGGCGCTGGGTCAAGGCGACGCCCATCAGGAGACCACCATTAGAGCCGCCGGAAATGCCGAGTGTCTCGGGCGACGCGACGCCCCATCGGATCAATTCTTCGGCAACTGCGAAAAAATCATCATAGATAATCTGACGATTGGTTTTAAGCCCTGCCTGATGCCACGCTGGCCCGAATTCGCCGCCGCCGCGAATATTGGCGATGACATAGATGCCTCCACGCTCGAGCCAGAGCTTGCCAGTGGTCGCGGAATAGCGCGGCAGGACCGAGACCTCAAAGCCGCCATACGCGTAAAGATGAACCGGCGCATCTGCGCCGGGCGTCAGAGCGTCAGCCTTGCCGATCGCAAAAAACGGTATCTTGGTTCCGTCCGTGCTCACAGCTTCGCGCTGCGCGACAAGGATGTCGCTGGCGTCGAACATCGCTGGCAGAGACTTAAGCGGTTCAACGACGCCTTCGTCATCGACATAGAACAGCGTATCGGGACGTGTTGGGCTTTCGAAATTAACCATGAGATCATCGCGATAAGCGTTAGCGGAGGCGATCGAGACGACGCCATTGTCCGGCAAGGCGATCCTTTCGCGGAGCCAGCGATCACCGTCTTTCGTCACGCGCCAGACTTTGCCGACGACATTGTCGAGGGTTTGCACGAAGAGCGCATTGGCGCCGGCCTCGATATTACTAATCGCTTCGCGCGACGCTGGCGCGTAAACCAGCGCGGCATCACTGGTCTGAAGGTTGAGGGAGACAAGAGATCCTTGTCGGTAAGTCTCGCCCTGATAGCGCCAGTCCTCCTGCAACGTCGCGAGCGCGTCGCCGTCGACAATGTCGACAAGGGAGGCCTTAAGCGGGAATGGCAGTTTTTCAAGTTCGCCATCGCTTTCGACATAGAATTCAGATTCAAAAAAAGTCACAGAGCGGATGATGATCGGCGTCACGCCTTCCGGGCCATGAGCGGCGGCGGCCCAGACAGCGACGTCCTCCGCTTCGCCTTCAAAAACGGTTTGTGCATCTTCAATCGGCGTTCCACGCTTCCAGATCTTGGCGACGCGCGGATAACCAGAGGCGGTCATCGAGCCTTCCCCGAAATCCGTTCCCACCAGCAGTGTGTCGTTGTCGATCCAAGCGATCCCGGATTTTGCCTCGGAAAGCTCGAAACCGCCGTCCAAAAACCGTTTCTGAGCGATCGAAAATTCGCGACGGACGGCCGCATCCTTGCCGCCCCGCGACAGGCGGATCATGCAGCGGTCATAGGACGGCGCGAGACAATCTGCACCTTTGTAGACCCAATTTTCGCCTTCTGCATCGGCGAGCGTATCGATCGAAAGCAACAATTCCCAATCCGGCGCATCCGTCTTGTAGCTTTCGAATGTTGTGCGGCGCCACATCCCGCGCTCATTGCCCTCGTCCCGCCAGAAATTGTAGACATATTCGCCGCGCAAAGTTCCATAAGGAATGCGCTCGTCGCTGTTGAGGACGGCGAGCGCTTCTTTGTAAAGCATCTGATAGCGTTCATTGCTTGCGAGATAGTTGGTGGCGCGCTCACTCTGTTTTTCGACCCACTCATGGGCGCTTTCGCCTTCTATTTCCTCAAGCCAAAGGAAAGGGTCGACGTTGGACGCCTTCACATTGTCGATTGACAACGTAATTTCCTCCGGCGGCGCCTTTTCTTGTTCAGTACCCGACCATTGATCACAGGCGGCAAGCACCACCGGCAAGACGATCATTGCTGTTAGTTTCCAGTAGTTCATCATCCCGTTCGCTTCCCGTTTGCAACACTTGTCGACCGCGGTGTCGTAT
>CAMYNO010000379.1 GCA_947259815.1 uncultured Parvularculaceae bacterium | reverse complement strand
GAGGTGGCGTGCGGCGATCAGGACGTCGATGAATAGCATCCGTCACGCCATTCTGCTCGGAATTGCGCTGATCGCTATTGGCGGCGTGACATTCGGCATAAAGACTTTGTCGCTTGGCTATCCGGTTTCGCCCGGCATCACGACGAGCGTGTGGGACTTCGAAATCTATCTTGAGTTTGACGGCGAGAATGAGCCGGCCCGGATCGAGGTGTACCTGCCAGCCGGCGACGTATCGCGCACATTCCCGCAGGAGCAGTTCTATAACGGTCCGTTTGGGTTGAGCTTGTCGACCGAACGGCGCACGCGCAATCGCAAGGCGATCTGGACATATCGCTATCCAAGCAATCGCAAGGTGCTGCGCTACACCGCGCAAACCACCGGCGAAACCGGCATGACGCCCTTGCCCGACGCCTTTCGCGCGTCCGATCCGCAACCGGCGGGATTTGAAGAGGACGCCATCCGGCGTCAGGCGTTCATCGTCTGGGCCGGGGATTTGCGCCGCCGCTCGGCCGATGATCGTTCCTATGTCGATCTTGCGATCAACGAAATTTTCAAGCCGCGCGATCAGGGGGAGCTATACGCCGATGAACTTGCGGTGCTGCTTGACGGGCTCGGCAGTCTCAACCGGCTGCAATTGGCGGTGCAGACATTACAGGCCGCCGGCGTTCCGGCGCGTATTGCAAACGGCGTTTATCTTATGGAAAGCCGTCGGCGCGTGGAGCTGCGACACTGGCTCGAATACCACATGGATGGCGAGGACTTTCGATATTTTCCGGACGGCGCGCCCAACCGTTTCTTTACGATCTGGTATGGTGGACGAGGCCTCGTGACCGCCAGCGGCGTTGACAATATGGACATCCAGCTTGCCCTGCGCGAGCGCAGGAACTCCGCCCTCGATCTTGCGCGCCGCGAGGGCGCTGCTCCCCTTGGCGGGCTTGAGCGGGTTTTCACTTTTGAAAACCTGCCCCTGACGACACAGCTTGTTTACAAGGTGCTCATCACCATTCCGGTCGGGATTACGATCCTTGTATTTCTGCGCCAGTTCATTGGCGTGAAAACCCTTGGCACCTTTATGCCAGTGCTGATCGGCATTGCCTTTCGTGAGACCGCGCTCATCAACGGCCTGCTCTTATTTTCGGTGCTGATCGCGCTGGGCCTGGCGCTGCGGTTCTATCTTGAGCGGCTACAATTGTTGCTCGTGCCGCGTCTGGCGGTGGTCGTCATCTTCATTGTCATGTTGATGGCGGGCATCACGATTGCCCTGACCAGTTCGAACCAGGCGATCGGCCTGTCGATTTCGCTGTTCCCGATTGTGATTTTGACCATGACAATCGAGCGCATGTCGATTGTCTGGGAAGAAACCTCCGCCGGCGAGGCGTTGAAACAGGGCGCAGGCAGCCTTGGCGTCGCCGCCGTTACCTATCTCGCCATGACCAACGATTATGTCGAATACTGGATGTATCAGTTTCCGGAACTGCTGCTCGTTTTGATGGGGCTTTGCGTATTGATGGGCCGGTATACGGGCCTGCGGCTTTCGGAACTGTGGCGTTTTCGGGAGCTGACGAAATAAGCGATGTTCAAGGCGATCCGGAAACTTCGCGAAAGTGGCGTCATTGGCATCAATGAACGCAACATCAACTACGTCAATCCGAATAACCCGCGCAAATTGCTGCGCCTTGTCGACGACAAGCTGGAAACAAAGCGCGTTGCGCAGGCGGCGATGATCCCGACGCCGGAACTTTTCGGCGTCGTGCGCGATGCAAGAGATATGAAAAACCTGCCGAACCTTTTGACGCGCGATGACGGCTTTGTCATCAAACCGGCGCAAGGTTCGCAAGGGAAGGGGATCATCGTCGTCGACTCCCCCTTGCGCGGCGGCTGGCGCATGGCGAGCGGCCGGCGCATCGCCATGGACGTCATCCGCTTTCAGATAAACAATATTCTCTCGGGGATGTATTCCCTTGGCGGTCAGCCCGATGTCGCCATGATCGAATACCGCGTCAAATTCGACGATGTCTTCGGCAAGGTTTCATTCAAGGGCGTTCCCGATATCCGTGTCATCGTCATGCGCGGCATTCCCGTCTTTGCCATGCTGCGCCTGCCGACGGCTGAATCGGACGGCAAGGCGAACCTTCATCGCGGTGGTGTCGGCGTTGGCGTCGATATCGCAACCGGCCTTACCCAGCGCGCGATGCAGCATGACAAACTCATCGAACTTCATCCGGATACGGCGCATCCACTGGAAAATGTGCAGGCGCCTTATTGGGACGATATCCTGATGATGGCGGCTCGCTCATACGATGTGACGGGGCTTGGATATATCGGTGTCGATATTGTGCTCGACCGCGATCGCGGGCCGCTTCTTCTTGAACTCAACGGCCGGCCGGGGATTTCGATTCAAATCGCCAATCGCCGCGGCATGCGTTATGTGCTGCAGGAAGCTGAAAAGATCTCCGCCGAGAAACATCCGGCCGCCAAGCGAATTGAGATTGCGAAAGAGCTTGCGCGCGCTGCGCCGAAAAACGGCGCGGTAAAAGTGGACGACGATCCGTCAGCCGGCGGCTGAAATCATGTCGGCGGCCTTCTCACCGATCATGATAGACGGCGCATTCGTATTCCCCGATACCAGTAGCGGCATGACCGACGCATCCACGACACGCAGGCCGTCAACGCCGTGAACGCGCAATTGCGAGTCGACGACGGAGCCAATCGCGCAGGTTCCAACCGGATGATAGATCGTGTCGGCCCGGCTGCGAATGTCGGCTTCAAGTTCGGTGTCGTCACAACCGGGCGCCGTATAAAGGCGCTCGCCAATCACGTCCTGTAACGCCGGCGCCCCCATGATCCGTTCGACAATCCGGGCGCCTTTCATCAGTCGGCGCAGATCGTCTTCATCATCGAGAAAATTCGGATCAATCGCCGGGGCCGCCATCGGGTCAGGTGAGGCAAGGCGCACAGTTCCACGGGTCTTCGGTCGCAAAACGCAAACATGGGTCGAAATGCCGGCGCCAAGATGTTTTTTCCTGCCGTGATCGTCGACCATGGCGGGCAAAAAATGAAGCTGAACATCAGCCTCCTCTTCGGACGGATCGGTTTTCAGAAACCCGCCGCATTCCGCGAGGTTCGAAGTAACCGGACCGGCGCCGTCATTGCGATAGTCGCTGAAGCTTTTTGGAAACGCTTTAGCAAAGCCCCAGTTCATGCCGATGGATGTTTCTGTTTTCGCCTTGTGAATGGCGGTCCAGTCCAGGTGGTCCTGCAGATTCTCGCCGACGCAATCATTGTCCTCAACCACATCGATCCCGTTTTCGCGCAAATGCGCGCCGGGTCCGATGCCGGACAACAACAGAAGGTGCGGCGACTGGAAGGCGCCGCTGGAAAGGATGATTTCGCCATTGGCGGAAACACTGCGCCGCGCGCCGCCCTGTTGAAACTCGACGCCAACGGCTCGTCTGTCACGGAAGACAATTCGCTCCGCACGGGCGCCGGTCATTACGGTGAGGTTCGGGCGTTCTTTTGCATCATCGAGATAAGCGCGCGCAGAAGACCAGCGGCGTCCTTCCTTTTGCGTGACCTGGTAATACCCCATGCCTTCCTGCTCGGCGCTATTGAAATCGTGATTGGCAGGAAGCTGTAATTCGTCAGCGGCTTTTAAAAATTGATCAGAAAGCGGATTTTTATAGCGCAGATCGGCGACGTTAAGGGGACCGCCTTCACCGTGAAAGGCGTTGGCGCCGCGTTCGTTGTTTTCCGCTTTTTTGAAATAGGGAAGAACGTCATCCCATCCCCAGCCAACGGCGCCGCCGGCTTTCCAGCGTTCGTAGTCGGCGGGCGTTCCGCGAATATAGATCATCGCATTGATGGAACTTGATCCGCCAAGAACCCGCCCGCGCGGTTGATAGCAAATGCGATCGTTGAGATGTTTTTGCGGCGTTGTGTCGAATTTCCAGTCGACCGGCGACCATGGCGGGAAAAAAGCAAAACCCAAAGGCGCGTTTATCAAGGGGTCTTTGTCGGCGCCGCCGGCCTCGAGCAGGCACACGGTTTTCTTACCATCGGCGGACAAGCGGTTCGCGAGGACGCAGCCGGCTGAGCCGGCGCCGACAATAACGTAGTCGAATGCACCGTCGGCGCTACGATCTTGCTGGTTTTTGTCCAATATTTCCGCTCCCTTTTGGAGACGATTATATCGGAATGGCGGCTGATTGCTGCAACTTTTGGCAGCGTACACTGCTATGGAGAAAGCGTGGGGCGGTTATGTTGCGCTGCGCAAGGCGTGCGGATTACCGGCAAGCCGTATGGCTCCGGTTTATTCGCTAGCGCCCGACCAGAATCGTTTCATATTTAAGGAACGGGAGGTCGAATTTTGGACGACGGTATGGAGTCAATTATTTCGACGCGCTAGCCTAGGCAATAAAAGCAAAAATAGAGGCCACGTTACCAGGCGTATCAACATGCGCGACCGAAATCTTTTCGGCGTTGCTGTAGCTGGATTTGTGGCGAGCGCATCAATTGGTGGTTAAGGCTTTAGTGCAGGCAAGAGTTAGAGTGCATGATGAACCTGTCGCGCATACAACCGATTTTGGAGACCTTGCGGGAGATCGACAAGGCCGAAAACGCCAGCGAAGCCATCGAGAAGCTAATGGTGTTTGTCCGGCCCCTTGGATTTTCCCGCTTTCTGATCAGCCAGCTGGTAAATCCCTTTGGTGCGGAGGCTGCACGTATCATGCAGCATTCCAACTACCCGATGGATATCATTCAAGATCGGTTTGTCGACGGGAATGTCTACAAAGATCCGATTGTTCGCTACGGTATTCGCTCGCGCCATCCCTTTACGTGGACACAAGCCTATGCGCATGAAGCGCGCTATGGCGTGAAAATGATCGAGACGGCGCGCGACTATGCGATGAACGATGGGTTCATGTTTCCCATGCGCCGTCCCGGCAGCGTTGATGGCGGCGTATCGCTTGCTGCTGACATTATTGATCTTTCGCCCGATGAAATTGCAGAGATGCAGCTTGCATGCGCTCACTGCTATTTTCG
>CAMYNO010000378.1 GCA_947259815.1 uncultured Parvularculaceae bacterium | reverse complement strand
TCCTGCGCGACCTTGATAGGCCAACGCCGCATCTCTTTCACCGGAACCTGCGCCAATAAATGCACCGCCTACACCGGCGCCGACGAAAGGCGTGAACGAACTGTCATTGCGAAAGTCAAAATAGAAATTTCCAAAGACAAAATGTCCATTCAGATCTTCGTCAGACGAAATTGTTGTTACGGGAAAGAAACCGCCAACGGGGGTGACCGTAGAGATCGGCGTTGTGGCGTATCGATATTCCAGCTCTGTGCGAAAGCCGTCGGCATAATCAAAACCAATCGCCGCAGCCGCCAGAAAACCGGTCCCAACATCAACGACCTGACCAGTTGAAGGCGCAACCAGAAAAGCAATAGCAGGATTGTAGGTAAACTCCTGCTCCAGATCATCGACAAAGCTCACTCCGGCGCCGACACGGACGTAAACCCCGTCTTCCGCCGCGTCGTCCTGCGCCTGCGCGCCGGAAGCCATAACAGCGACGATTACACTACCTGCAATAAAGCTCTTCAACATCGGACCCTCTCCCTCACGATACGGCCAGATTTACAGCGCGAGCATACAAATGCGTCATCACGCCCATTTATCTTCTCGGACTCATTTCAGGCGAAATTATGACTGCCAAAGTCCGTCGCGCCGGAACTGTAATAAAAACGTAATATAGATCGGCATCGCGAGGCTAAAATTGCTTTCGCAAGGAAACCATAACTGAGGATGATTGGTAGTTATCGCCATCAATTGCCGTTTCAAACGGACCGCTGGTCGTGAAATCCTCAGGGTCCGGACCATATCGTAGCGTATTGGTGCGCGTGTAGACATATTCAAGATCAGCGGAAAAACCTTCGCGTAACGCCCATGAAATTCCTGCGCGACCTTGATAGGCTAAAGCTACATCGTTTTCACGTGAATTGGTCGAGGCGAACGATCCGCCGGCGCTGGACACGGCCTGAACAAATGCACCGCCAACGCCAGCGCCGATGAATGGCGTAATAGCGCTGCTGTTGCGCCAGTCGTAATAAAAATTTGCAAAGACAAAATGCGCATTAAGGTCTTCTTCCGACGAAACCGGCGGCAAAGGCGGATCTGGCGCAAGACTCGTAGGATCAGGCGTCGGCGTAATTATGGATATCGGCGAAGTCGCATAGCGATACTCAAGTTCTGTGCGAAAGCCGTCCGCATAATCAAAACCGATCGCCGCAGACGCAAGGAAACCAGTTTCAGCATCAATGGATTGAGCGATTATCGGCGGGCGGCAAGGGCAAACCGCCGGCGCGACGGGACCAAGAAGGTTGTTCGTAAACCCCTGCTCCAAATCACTGACGAAATTCGCTCCGGCGCCGACACGGACATAAAAGCCGTCTTCCGCCACGTCCTGCGCCTGCGCGCTTGCGGCCATAGCAACGCCCATAACGGCAACGATTGCACTGCTTGCAATAAAGCTCTTCAACATCGGACCGGTTCCCGCTCAATACAGTCAAAGTATTAGCGCGGCGCCCGCCGCGCGGGCAACCGTCTGCGCGTTCACCTTTACCTGCGAAATGCGAAGAAAATGCGTTCTGCTTTTACTTCGCCGCCGCCTTGGCCGCTTTTTCCCGCTCGAAATAATCTTTCGTCAGCTTGAACACCAATGGCGACAGACCAAGAAGGGCAATCAGGTTCGGCGCCGCCATCAGGCCCGTCAGCGTATCGGTGGCGAGCCAGACAGTGTTGATGACCGCGTCAACGTCTTCGCCGGCGTAAAGCACCATTGTACCCGCGAAAACGATCAACACATAAATGATCCGATAGGGCGTTACCGCCTTTTCGCTGAACAGATATTCCGCGCAGCGCTCGCCATAATAGCTCCAGCCAAGGATGGTGGTGAAAGCAAACAGGGCAAGCGAGATCGTCACCACATGCCCGCCAATGCCGGGCAGAGCCGATTCAAAGGCCGAAATTGTGATCGGCGGGCCGGTGTCGCAAATCGCCGGCATTGCCTCACCGGAAAGGATGGTGACGGCGTTGCACTCCGGCGGGATGACCCCGGCGGCAAGAATGGCGATGCCGGTGATCGAGCAGATGACAATCGTGTCGATGAAGGTGCCCAGCATGGCGATGATGCCCTGATTGACCGGGTCCTTGTTTTTCGCCGCTGCGTGGGCAATCGGCGCAGAGCCCTGTCCGGCCTCGTTGGAGAAGATCCCGCGGGCGACGCCCCGCTGCATCGCCAGCATCAACAACGCGCCGGAAAATCCACCAGCGGCGGCGTCGATTCCAAAGGCGCGAGTGATCACAAGTTCGAATGCACCCGGCACGGCTTCGATGTTCAAAATAATGACGATAATCCCGGCGACGAAATAAAACGCCGCCATGGACGGGACGAGCTTGCCGGCGACATTGGCAATGCGCTTGATGCCGCCAAGAATAACCGCAGCCGCAAGCCCCATGAGCACCAGCCCGGTTATCCAGATCGGCACGCCATAGCTTGAATGAAGCGCATCGGCGACTGAGACGGCCTGAATGTAATTGCCGGTGCCGAAGGACGCGAAAATGCCGAAAACAGCAAACAGCCCGCCGAGCCAGACCCAACCGCGGCCAAGGCCGTTTTTGATGTAATACATCGGGCCGCCCACATGGCGCCCGTCCGCATCGACTTCGCGAAACTTCACCGCCAATACGCCTTCGGCGTATTTAGTCGCCATACCGACAAAGGCGGTCACCCACATCCAGAAGAGCGCGCCCGGCCCGCCAATGGCGATCGCCACGGCGACGCCGGCGATGTTCCCCGTGCCGACCGTCGATGAGAGCGCCGTCATGAGCGCGCCGAAGGGAGAGACGTCCCCCTCCTCGCCAGCGTGCCGGCGGCCGCCGCGAACCAGTTGTCCGAACGCGTATGGAATGCGCATGATCGGCATGAAGCCGAGGCCGATGGTGAGGTATAAGCCGGTGCCCAGCAGGAGGAGCAGCATTGGCGGCCCCCAGACAAATCCGTTTACAGTTCCGATAAGGTCTGAAAGCACAAGGGCCCTCCGCTAGTTGCGCAATCCGGCGACATTAGGCCTTGCCGGCCCGCCGGCGCAAGCACGGGACCGTACCAAGTGGTTCAAAAGGCGGCGTATTTAGTCTTCGTCGATGATGGGATCGGTGGAATCGTCGCCGTCATAGGCTTCTTCGAGCGGGTCGAATTCGCCATCGTCCTCAATCGCCTCGTCGACGGCGATGGCGCCCGCGCCGATCGCTGCGGCAACGCAACCGCTTTGTGAAAGCAGCAATAACAACGCCCCGATGGCGCCGGCGGATTTCTGCAGCATTTGCTCGGTCCTCGCTTTTCAACGCCAACATTGTAGGGCTGCGATTTCGCCGCCTTCAACATTTCTGTTTACTATTTTTGCGCCACGTCTTTGCAACCAGAACGAGAAAATGCAGGGGAATTGGCGCCGCACCGGGTAGCGTTACCGAATTCTAACGGTTATTGTGCGGTGCAAGGGGACGTTTGGGCAAATTGGGCAATCAAGGAATGTTTATGATGATGCGTAATCTTATTACGGCTGGCGCCGTATTTTTGTTGCTTGGCGCGTGCGCCACGGTTGAGCAACAACAGGTCGCTGGTGCGGACCAGTCGGCTGCAAAAGCAGCGCCGGCGGAAGCAACCGATGGCGAAGTGGATATGTCAGAGGTCGTTTGCCGCAAGGAACAAACCACGGGCACGCGTTTCGCAAAGAAAATTTGCAGGACACGCCAGGAATGGGAAGACGCTGCAAAAGCTGGGGGAAACCCGATTGATAATGCGACCCGCCGGTCGCTTCAGTACAACCCGGAAGGCGGCTGAAGAGTACACGATATTAAAAAGGGCGCCCCTTGGAGGCGCCCTTTTTTTTACAGCCTGAGTGTCCTTACCCGAGCTATTCTTCTTGAGCAGGCG
>CAMYNO010000377.1 GCA_947259815.1 uncultured Parvularculaceae bacterium | reverse complement strand
GTGGAAAGCTCCATCGGGCAGCGAACACCCTCGGGCACATAAACGAATGTGCCGTCGGAAAATACAGCGGCGTTCAGGGTCGCAAAGAAATTATCCGACGTCGGCACCACCGTGCCGAGATATTTGCGCACAAGCTCGGGATGCTCGCGCACAGCCTCTGAGATCGACATGAAAATGACGCCGGCTTTTTCGAGTTCTTTCTTGAAGGTCGTCGCAACAGAAACGGAATCGAAAACCGCATCGACCGCAACCTTGCTTTGCGGGTGGGTGCGCGCCTCACCGGGCGACTGGCCGGCGCCTTCCACGCCGAGCAGCACTTCCGCCTCGCGTAAGGGGATGCCCAGCTTTTCAAAGTCCGCAAGAATTTCCGGCGGCACATCGTCGATGGACTCATATTTCGCGCCGGTCTTTGGCGCCGCATAATAATAATGATCCTGATAGTCGATGGTCGGATATGACACCATCGCCCATGTAGGTTCTTCCATTTTCAGCCAGCGGCGGAAAGCTTCCAGGCGCCATTCAAGCAGCCATTCGGGCTCTTCCTTCTTCGCCGAGATAAAACGAACCGTATCCTCATTAAGGCCCTTCGGCGCCTTTTCGGACTCGATATCGGTCGTGAAGCCGTATTTATACGTCTCCAGCGATTTCGCCGTTTCGACAGTTTCTCTGGCTATGGTGTCTTTTACTTCTGACATCAGGATGTTTGATCCACTCCATTCGCAAGCACGACCGTAACATCGGCCCCGGCGTCACGGTGCTTTGCAATCCGTTGGTAGTCGTCTGACGTCGCCCATGCGGCAAACGCTTTCTTGTCCGGGAATTCCATCACGACCAGCCGGTCGCAATCCCACTCGCCCATTGCCGCGCGGGCGTTAAAATCCGCAGCCAACAGCTTGCCGTCGAACTTGTTGAACACGTCCATGAATTGCGAAGAATATTTCTCATATTCGTCGGCGTTTTTAATTTTGATCATTCCGACAGCATAGACGGTCATGCGGCCCTCGCTTTAATGCGTTGATATGACGCCGACCATTCGCGAATGAATGCGTCTGCGTCTGCGTTGGTTGAATTCCATCCCATCGACACGCGAATGGCGCATAAGGCGTCCTCTTCGCTCGCACCCATGGCTTTTAAAACGTGGCTCGGTTTCGTCTTTCCCGAAGAACAGGCGGAACCAGCGGAAACCGCAATCCCGGCGAGGTCCAGCGCCATCATCTGTTTCTCGGCGGAAAATCCGGGGGCGGAGAATGAAAGCGTTCCGGGCAATCTTTCCCGCGCGCCGCCCCAAATGTGAGCGCCTTCGGCCTCAACTGCCGCCTCGATACGATCGCGCAGTGCAGCGATCTCACCGGCGCGCGCAAGGCTCTTTGTCGCCAGCGTGCACGCAACGCCAAAGCCGGCAATGGCGGGAACGTTATGCGTACCCGCCCGGCGGTTTTCTTCGTGACCGCCGCCGCGAAATTGCGGCTCCAGCGGCATGTTCGGCCCGACGATCAGCGCGCCCGCGCCAAGCGGTCCGCCGAATTTATGCGCCGTAAGGGACATAGCGTCCGCGCCGGACATAACAAAGTTGACCGGAACTTTGCCGGCCGCCTGAGCCGCGTCGCAAAAATAGAGCCCGCCCGCGTCGTGAGCGATATCGGCGATCTCGCGCACCGGTTGGATAACGCCGGTTTCGTTATTCGCGTACATGACGCAAACCAGAAAGCCGTCATCGCGCGCCACATCGTAATCGGCAAGACGCGCACGCAACCAGTCAATATCGACGATACCTGAAGGCAGCGCCGGAATTGTTTCAATCTCAGCGCCTGTCATCTCTGCGCTCGCGCGCACGGCAGAGTGCTCGATGGCGCTTGCGAATATCCGGGCGATCCTGTTTGGTTTCAACAGGCCGCAAATTGCCAGATGGATGGATTCCGTCCCGCCGCCGGTAAAGATAACGCCGTTAACAGGCCCGTTGACAAGCGCACGCACAGCCTCGCGCGCGTCCTCCAGCGCCTTGCGCGCATGGCGTCCTTCTTCGTGTACGGATAATGCGTTGCCGTCATTGGCCATCGCTGACGCAACCGCTTCGATCACTTCCGGGCGCAGGGGCGCTGTCGCATTATGATCGAGATAATGCCGGGTCACTCCGCAGCCTCCACCCGTGACGGCGTATTCACTGCCGCCATGCCGGCGATGCGTCGCGCCAACACGTCTTCCAGCGTGACGGCGTTGAGAAAAATTTCAATCTGCCGGCCAAGTTCGTCCCAGAGATCGTGGGTCAGGCACCGTGCGGTCGTGCCCGTACAGCCGATTTGTGAACCGGGATTGCAGGCGGTTGTCCGGATCTGCTCATCCACAGCGGCAACGATATCGGCGATCCGCGTCTCATCGGGCGCGTTGGCAAGCGTATAGCCGCCGCCGACGCCGCGGGCGCTGACAATAAGCCCGGCCCGGCGCAGCTTGCCAAAAAGCTGTTCGAGATAGGAAAGCGAGATGCCCTGCCGCAAAGCAATGTCGCAAAGCGCAGTCGGTCCCGCGCCGTGCTGCGACGCGAGGTCCGCCATGGCTGCGACAGCGTAACGCCCTTTTGTGGTTAGCTTCACGACTTATCTGCCTCTTTTGGCGCCCGACAACAGTGCGCCGGCTGGCCATTGGCGGAAAACATGCTATAGCCGCCCGCCGGTTCGCCGGCTTCGGGTGGGAAATAGGAAATCCGACTAAACTAGTCAACATTACGAGCGCAAAACCTGTCGCAATACGGCAGAAAAATAGCGAAATTCGCCAGCGCGCCCCGCAATTAACCGACGTGATTGGTCGGACCGGCCTTTTGGCCGACCGCTAGAATAAAGGAAGACGATGCCTGAAATTATTTTTACGGGACCCGAAGGCCGGCTGGAAGCGCGATACCAAAAGGGCAAGGGCGACAATCCGCCGGTGGCGCTCATTCTGCATCCGCATCCCCTTTTCGGGGGCACAATGAACAATCGCGCGACTTACGAGCTTTACCAGATGTTCGTGCGGCGCGGCTTTTCGACCATGCGTTTCAATTTCCGCGGCGTCGGCCGCAGCCAGGGCGAATACGATCAGGGCCAGGGCGAACTCGCCGATGCGGCGACAGCGCTCGATTACATGCAGCAGATCAACCCGAATTCGCCCTTCGCCTGGGTCGCCGGATTTTCTTTCGGCTCGTGGATTGCGATGCAGCTTTTGATGCGCCGCCCGGAGATTGTCGGCTTTATCGCCGGATCGACGCCGGCAAACCTTTATGACTTTTCGTTCCTTGCCCCGTGCCCGTCATCGGGCGTCGTCATTCATGGCGAGTACGACAAGATCTGCGCGCCGGAAGAAACCAAAGGCATGGTCGAACGCACTCGCACTCAAAAGGGCCGCAAGGTTGAGTTCGACGTGGTGCCGGGCGCCGATCATTTCTTCGAAACCCATATCGACGACTTCATCATCCATGCGGAGAGATATCTCGACCGCCGCCTCGCGCATGACCGTCCCGAGGGCGAATATCACGGCGAAGAATAATTATCACATTGCGGCCTATTCCGACAATTTTATACAATTGTGAAAGCGCTGCGTAAGAAATTGCCGCGAGGATGCGCCGAAATTCCGGTATCGCACGGGCAATCCTTATGTTGAAATTCCTGTTTGGCGGCGCAAACCCTCGCACCGCAATCAATAAAAAAGTGTTGGATCTCGAAGCAAAATTGTCGCCGGTTGTCGGCGGCTCGGGCCGCGGCGAGATCGAGTTCACCGCCTGGCGCGACGGCGCAAAGCAGCTTGATATCGAGTTGCGCGGCATGTCCGGCAGCTCGGCGGAAGTCTTTATTGACGGCGAGCGCATAACCACCGTTCTCCTTGAGAACGGGCGCGCCGATGTTTTTCTCGACACCTGTAAAGGCAACGCCGTGCCGAGCTTCACGCAGGGCGCGCAGGTTGAAATACGCCAGCATAACGACCTGATCCTTGGCGGCGTCCTCTTGCCTGACTGAATATTGAACAAACCTCGCACAGCGCGATTGCGCAGCGACAAAATAATTGCCACCATCGCCGGGAGCGGCGACGGCGTGGCGTAATGGTTTTTGAGCATCAGGACGAAGCGGACAATCGCGATGACCGCCCGCACGGAACGGGTGGAATCATACGAAAATTAATCCCCTCAGTGGCGCTTGGCGCGGGGCTTCTTGTGCTGATTTTTTTGTTGTCTCTCGCCTTTTAGAGCGCCGGGCGAAAAAGTGGAATCCGGTTTTTCGCAATACCGGCGCGATCCCTAAATCCTAGATCATCGCGCGTTTCAGACTTAACGTCCGATGATCTAGGCGAGGCCCGTACGCCCGATAGACAGAAACTTCCGTCGGCGCTGCTGGCGAAGTTCGTCCGGCGAAAGACCTTCAAATTCCTGAATTGAGCTTTCGACCGCGTCGCCAAGGCGCTCAATGGTGAGTTGCGGGTCGCGATGCGCGCCGCCCACCGGCTCGTCTACGATCATATCGATGACGCCGAAACTCAAAAGATCCTGCGCGGAAATCTTCATCGCCTCCGCCGCGTCCGGCGCCTTGCTCCCGCCCGACCCGGCCGCATCCTTCCAAAGGATCGAGGCGCACCCTTCAGGCGAGATCACCGAATAAACCGAATGCTCAAGCATCAAAACCTTGTTCGCCGTCGCGAGCGCGACCGCTCCGCCGGACCCGCCCTCGCCGACAATCACCGACACCAGCGGTGCGCCGAGCGTGAGGCATTTATCCGTACAGGTTGCAATTGCTTCGGCCTGACCGCGCTCCTCCGCGCCGCGCCCCGGATAGGCGCCCGGCGTATCGACCAGCGTTATCACGGGAAGGGAAAATCGTTCAGCCAGATCCATAAGCCGCATCGCCTTGCGATACCCTTCCGGTCGGGCCATGCCGAAATTGTGCTTTACCCTGCCGGCGGTATCGGAGCCTTTTTCGTGCCCGATCAACACAACAGAGCGACCGCGAAACCGCGCCGGCCCGCCGATGATCGCCAGATCCTCGCCAAAGGCGCGATCGCCAGCCAGCGGCGTGAAGTCATCAAATAGTTTCGCGACATAATCGGACAGATGCGGGCGCGAGCCATGACGGGCGACCTGCGTTTTTTGCCAGCGCGTAAGCTTGCCGTAAGCGTCCGCCAGAAGCGTGTCGGCCTTGACTTGCAGCCGGTTGATTTCTTCATCGACGCTGACGCCGCTGTCCTGATCGACCTGACGCAGATCTTCGATACGGACAGCGGCGTCAGCGTCGATGAAGAAATCAACCGGCTGCAAGTCAAGGCCGACACGCTTCTGGCGGACG
>CAMYNO010000376.1 GCA_947259815.1 uncultured Parvularculaceae bacterium | reverse complement strand
GGCCGAGATGTTTTGCCTCCGCCCTTGTTTCGATAACGCCTTCGCGCGCGGTGCCGGTGAAGTTCGACTTCAACTCCACGGTGGTGAAGCCCCGCGCGCCCTCTGGCAAAGCCAGCGTGCAGCCATAACCGCAGGCGGTGTCGGCAAGGGTGACGACGCTCCCCGCATGGAGGAAGCCGTTGGGCGCCATCACCTCTTTTCTCACCGGCATTTCCGCCTCGACCCAGCCCTCGCCGGCGGCGGTGAAGTTGATCCCCACCAGCCCCGGCAGATGCCCGCTGGAGGCGGCGTTTAATCCCGCCAGCATTCCTTCGTAGTTCTTCATGGCCTTCTCCTTTTCTTTTGGGAAAAAGATAGGCGCGTGCGAAATGGCGGCAATAAATTTTGGCGCCTTTTACTGCATAAAGTTGCGTCCTCCGGCGGTGAAAATGAGCACATGGGGCGCAGATTATCGCCTCATTCGCGCCTTTTTTACCGTCTAACAAAAGCGCAGATGCATGGGGGCCTTGCGATCATTTTCGATGGCGCCCGCGCGGGGCGCGGCGGGGTCTATTCCTTTCCACGAACGGCGTTACCGGGCGCGAAAGCCGCCCTTACGTTCGGCCTGCCCGATGTTCAATCACATTGGAGAACTTGATGTCATTAATGGAACAACTTTCAGATACGCTGGTCAGCCAGCTTAGCGGCGCGGCTGCGCGCAAGACCGGGCTCGACCAGAACGCGGCGGCGTCGCTGATGCCGCTTGCAGTCGCAGCGTTGATGGGTGGACTGAAGAAAAACACCACAAGCGACAATGGCGCGGCGGCGCTCGCCAGTGCGCTCGATCATCATGACGGCGGATTGCTCAATAATCTGCAACGGGTGCAGGATGACGACGTCATGGCGGACGGGACGAAAATTCTCGGCCATATTCTTGGCGGCCGTCAGGGCGTGACCGAGCGGGCGCTGGCGAAAACCAGCGGCGCCGATTCAGCGCAGGTCAAGCAATTGCTGGCCATGGCCGCGCCCGTGCTTCTCGGCGCTCTCGGCAAGCAGAAGCGCGAGCAGGGACTTGGCGCCGGCGATCTCGCCGCGCTAATCACGCAGGAACGACAAACGCTGAGTGACAGGGCGCCGCGCGAAGTTGGCGGGCTGATGCAGTTTTTCGACGCTGACGGCGATGGCGACATCCAGGACGATCTCGTCGCGCAGGCGGGCAAGAGCTTGCTCGGCGGTTTATTCGGTAAACGATAATCACTGAAAGGAGACGAAGCCATGTTGTTTAAATTTGCAAAACAGGCGGGCGAGGCGTTCCGCGAGAAATTCGCCAATGTGTCCGAAGGCATCAAAGACCGCATTCAGGGCAACAAGACAGCGGTGAAAGAACTCGACGTTGAAGATGACGGCGACAAGGTTGTCCTCAAAGGCAAGGCGACGCGCGCCGAAGCGGAAAAGGCAATTGTCGAGGCGGGCAATACGCCGGGCGTCGCGGAAGTTGAATCCCATATTGAAATCGTGGACGACGCGCCAGAGGCGCAGTTCTATACGGTTCAAAGCGGCGACACGCTGTCAAAGATCGCGAAAGAGTTTTATGGCGACGCCATGAAATATCCGGTGATCTTCGAGGCGAACAAACCGATGCTGTCCGACCCGGACAAGATCTATCCCGGTCAGGCGCTGCGTATTCCGCCAGCGGAGTAATTTCGCCAAAGCATGAATAAATGACGGCGTGCGCGGGTTTGCGGGCGCCGTTTTTTTTATGCCCCCCCTTCCCCCTGCGGGGCGGCGCGAACTTGCCGCGTGGCGCAAACCGGCCTAGAGCGTGTCGCGCATAAATGGACATCGGTTATGCGCAACAGATACGCGGCAAAACAACGATCTAAAAGCACATCGGCTGAATCCGGTGAAGCACGACGCGCTTCAGGCGTGAGCAAGCAACAGGCAGGGTTTCGTCATGGCGACATCGCTTCTTTCCGTCGGCCTTTTGGGGCTTCTTGTTTTTCTTCTCGGGGGTAATGTCAGCCGCGAGCGCGGCTCGGTTATCAAGACCCAGCATGAGGCGGAGGGCGATCCGGCAAGCCCGCTGCGAAAGGCGATCCGCGCTCATGGCAACTGCATTGAATATGCGCCGATGCTTTCCCTGATGATCCTTGCCGTCGGGCTGCGCTCGCCGCTCTTGCCGACATGGATCGCCGCGGTGATGCTCGCCGCCGTCGCCTCGCGTTACGCACACGCCATCGGCGTTCTCACCGGCGCCAGCGTCTATAAAGCAAACCCGCTGAAATTTGTCGGCGCCGCCGGCACTTATCTCACCGGCGCGTTGCTGTCCGTGATTTTGATCTGGCGCGCGGCAGCGTTGTTTTGAGGGCGTAACCTGCGCGACGTTGTAACGCCGCGCGTTACAATTCAGCCAATCTATGCACGGGGTGTTTGGGTGGGCGTAATATCTTCCCATGGAAGTTTTGCGTGTCTGCCCGAATGACAGCGTCCGAAAATGGCGCCCCGAAATTTGTGAAATTCCCCGGCGACGCTGGGCTGCCGCTATGGCGCCGCCGGACATGGGCAATTGCCGCTTCGTTGTATCTTACGAAAATAATAAGGCGCACGGGTTGCGCTCGAATCGCGGGGTCTATATATCCTGTTGTCCTCGCCGCGTAGCACATGAGGTGTGTTGCGCGGCAGTAATGAAAAGGAGACCAGAAAATGGCGAAGAAAAAAGTAAGAGCGCTGAAGAAAGAAATCAAAAGCCGCAAAAAGCGCATTGCGCGGCAAACAACAAAATTGAAGAAGGCTCGTCGCGCGCTGAAAAAAGCTGCGTAACGTCTTTCCAACGAATTTGCGAAATGCATTGCCCGTCGGGGTCATCCTCCGGCGGGTTTTCTATTGGCGCATGCTATAGGGGGATGAAGCCCGCCGGAGCAAACTATCCAGCCCGGGTCGATGGCTTCCGGCTTTCGCCGGAAAGAACGGGTGGAGAAATTGTTTCTGCACCCACGATCCGATCTCCCCGGCGCCCGCGCGCGAAGGCGCGCAAACTGAAAAGTTTAAGGCCCAGAATTGCAATTTCTTACACAGTCTTTTGTGTTTCAAGAAAGGCAGGCGTCTCTGGATTCCGGCTTTCGCCGGAAAGAACGGGTGGAGAGATTTATTCCAAACCCACCACCCGCTCTCCCCGGCTAAAGCCGGGGTCCAGATTAATCGAACCACGGTTTAAATCGTGCCTCCTTGAGCGAAGGTCAACGTCGTTTCCTTGGCTTGCTCCGTACACCGCTCACTGTTCCTTCGGATTTTTTGATCCGCCCTTCGGAGCGCGCCTCGATATCGCTCTGGCGGGCCAGCGGATCGTCGGCAACCGCAAGTTCCACCTCCTGCAGGCGCTTGATCTCGTCGCGCATGCGGGCGGCTTCCTCGAACTCAAGATTGGCCGCAGCCTCGCGCATCTGTTTTTCGAGATGCGCAAGATGGGCCTTGAGATTGTGACCGGGGGAGAGGAAATCCTCCGCGTCCTCGGCAAAGCCCGCCGCGCCGCCCTTTCCGCGAAGTTGGCTAACGTTTTTATGGCCAACAAAGGTCTGGCCGGCGGCGGCCTTCGCGCCTTCGTCGTTCGACTGGGCAATCTCGGCAATCTTCGCCTTAACAGTCAACGGGGTGATGCCGTGGGCTTCGTTATGGGCCAGCTGTTTTTCGCGCCGGCGTTCGGTTTCACCCATGGCCCGTTCCATCGAGCCGGTGATTCTATCCGCATAGAGAATAACCCGGCCATCGACATTGCGCGCCGCGCGCCCGATGGTCTGGACGAGGGAGGTCTCCGAGCGCAGGAACCCTTCCTTGTCGGCGTCGAGAATGGCGACCAGTTCGCATTCGGGAATGTCGAGCCCCTCGCGCAGCAGGTTGATGCCGACCAGCACGTCGAATGCGCCAAGGCGCAGATCGCGAATGATCTCGATGCGCTCCAGCGTGTCGATATCCGAGTGCATGTAACGCACCCGCACGCCCTGTTCATGCATATATTCCGTCAGGTCTTCGGACATGCGCTTTGTCAGTGTCGTGACCAGAACGCGCCCGCCCTTTTTGGCGACGGCCTTGCATTCGGCGATGACGTCGTCGACCTGATTTGCTTTGTCGCCCGTGACGGGGCGGATCTCGACCACCGGGTCCACAAGGCCGGTCGGACGAATAACCTGTTCGACAAAAACGCCGCTTGTTCGGTCAAGTTCCCAGCCGCCCGGCGTTGCGGAAACATGCACCGTCTGTGGGCGCATCTTTTCCCATTCCTCGAATTTCAGCGGCCGGTTGTCCATGCAGGAGGGCAGACGAAAGCCAAACTCCGCCAGCGTCCGTTTGCGGTTGAAGTCGCCGCGAAACATGGCGCCAATCTGCGGCACGGTCACATGGCTTTCATCACAAAAGATGAGTGCGTTTTCTGGAAGATATTCGAACAGCGTCGGCGGCGGCTCGCCCGGTTTGCGGCCCGTGAGGTAACGCGAATAATTTTCGATGCCGTTGCAGGCGCCGGTCGCGGCCATCATCTCAAGGTCGAACTGCACGCGTTGCTCAAGACGCTGCGCCTCCAGCAGGCGGCCTTCCTCGCGCATGAAGGGCAGAACTTCGCCGAGTTCTTTCTTGATGCTGTGCATGGCCTGCTGAAGGGTCGGGCGCGGCGTCACATAGTGCGAGTTGGCGTAGAGTGTGATCTCTTCCAGATCGTCCGTCTTCTGGCCGGTCAGCGGATCGAATTCGTGGATCGTCTCGATTTCATCGCCAAAGAGCGAAACGCGCCAGGCGCGGTCTTCATAATGCGCCGGGAAAATCTCTATGACGTCGCCGCGCACCCGGAACGCGCCACGGGCAAACGCGTTGTCATTGCGCTTATATTGCAGGGCGACGAGATCGGCGAGCAGTTTTTTCCGCTCAATCGACTGGCCGAGTTTCACCGAGAATGTCATCGCCGTATAGGTCTCGACCGAACCGATGCCGTAAATACAGGAAACAGAGGCGACGATGATCACGTCGTCGCGTTCGAGGAGCGCACGGGTGGCGGCGTGGCGCATCCGGTCTATCTGTTCGTTTACGGAGCTTTCTTTTTCGATATAGGTGTCCGTGCGCGGCACATAAGCTTCCGGCTGGTAATAGTCGTAATAGGAAACGAAATATTCGACCGCGTTGTCGGGAAAGAACGCCTTGAACTCCCCATAGAGCTGGGCCGCGAGGGTCTTGTTCGGCGCAAGGATCAGGGCAGGGCGCTGGCACGCCTCGATGACCTTGGCCATGGTGAAGGTCTTGCCCGTGCCGGTCGCCCCGAGCAGCACCTGATCCCAGTCGCCGGTTTTGGCCCCCTCGGAAAGTTCCTTGATCGCCTGCGGCTGGTCGCCGGCGGGCTCATAGTCGGAAACGACGCGAAGCGGTTTCGACAGCCCTTTAAGAACCGGCCGTTCGGGCCGGTGGGGTGTCCACTCCGATGTTTCGACCCGGTCGTGATAAGCGGCCATGGCCTCGGAAAAACCGCCGGGAGTGATTTCCTCCCGCGGCGTCGAGGGTTGGGTCGTCGGTTTCTTGCGATGTCGCGGGGCTGGCATGGCATGAACATAATGCGAACGCCGGGGATTGGAAGAGGGCGGCGGCGATCCGGCACGCCAATCTTGGGGCGCTGGATTATTGCCGTTCTTTCCGGCGAAAGCCGCAATCCAGCAATGAGATGAATTTCGTTCTTCGTTTTTTCTGGACCCCGGCTTTCGCCGGGATGAGCGGTGACAAGGGCCTACTTATCCAGAATACCGGGCCAGTTCTCTTCGGCCTTGGCGATGAAGCCGGGAATATCTTTTTCCCATTTGCGTTGAATGCTGGTGTTGTAGTTGAGATAGAGTTTGCCGTCGACGATCGTCCAGTTGTTCGGGTTGCCGCGTGCAGTGTATCCTTGGGACGCCGCCCAGGCGCAATAGCCGCCAAATTGCGGTGCGTATTTTTCCGGTTCCGCGATAAAGGCGTCGCGATTGGCGGCGGAGGAAAACTTCCACAGCGCGCCCATATATTCATGCGTGTACTGATCGCTGCCTTCTATCGGTTTGCCGTCGGTGAAGTAGGCGACGACATCATGTCCGTCGACCGCATTATTGTTGAAACGGCCTGTATAAACCGGGTCTTTCGCATAAGCCGACCCAAAGGCGGTAAAGGCGGTAAGGCCGACAAACAGGGCGGCGATCAGGCGGGCGAGGGTCATACTCTTTCTCCATTATGCTGCTGCTCTGTATGGCCGGCGACACTGAAAATTCCAAATAACACCGGCTCACAACAGCGCGAGAAAGTCGTTGCGTTTTTGTTACCCGGTAAGCGTGGGCGCGAGCGCCTTGACGTCGACGCTCACATCCATGCCGAGAAAATCCGATTGGGCGCCGGCGAACGAACCCTCAAGCGGCACGGCCTGCGCCGGCAGGCGCGCAACGCCGGTGCGTATCAACTGCCCCGACGCGATAAGGCCGTTTGTCGGATCGAACTCGATCCAGCCGGCGCCGGGCATGAAGACCTGAACCCAGGCATGGGTGGCGCCGGAACCGCGCACCAGGCTAACCCCGTTATCGTCTGTTTGATTGGTGGGCGGATCATACAGATAACCGGTGACAAACCGCGCCGCAAAGCCAAGCTGGCGAACCGCCTCCAGCATGAGGACGGCAAAGTCGCGGCACGAACCCGCGCCAAGGGCCAGGGTTTCGCGCGGCGCCTGGATGCCGGGCTCCTCACGGCGGCGATAGTCAAAATCACGGCTGATGCCACTATTAATGGCAGTGAGAATTTCCCAGCTATCATTGCTTGCGGCCTGAACAAAGGTCTCCACCCAGTTGCGGACTTCGCCGGCGTTGGAGTCGTATTCCGGACGGATCAGTGAAGCCAGATCCGGCCATTGTTCGGATGGGTAAACAAAAGGATATCGCTTGGCGAAATCGGATATTGGAAATTTAGGCGCGACCACGGAGGAACGCACGAGGCTAAACTCGCAGGTTATTTCCAGCGTATCCGACGGTTCGTCGCCTTCAAAGTCCATGATGACTTTTGAGTTCGAAAAAACATCATGCACCCAGTGATGGGCGGATGACGGGTTTGTGTTGATTTCAAAAGACGTCAGGCGCAGGTCGTTCGATTCGTGCGGCCGATACATTGCGCGATGCTTGCCGAACATAACCGGGCGCGCATAGCGATAGCGGGTGACATGCCGGACCTGTAAAAGATCGGTCGATACAATCGGCGTTGATTGCGACATGGATGCAGCGATACTCAACGGTCAGGCCTTCCTGTGCGCTTCACGAAACTCGATCCGGCGGTTCAGCCGGCTGGTGCAAAATAGCGTTCGTTGAGGGCGTTGGCGAGAGCCATAATTTTGCGTTGAATAACGTCCAGATAGCGGTGCAGGGGCCGCCCGTTAAGCGTGGCCGGCGGCGAATGAATGCGTGATTTTAAGGCGTTGGCGGCGTTCATGACCTCTGCGCCCGGTTTCGCGTCGAAATCGCGCTCCAGGTGCTTGAGCTGTAAAAAGGCATATCCCGCGGCATTCATGACTGAAAGCGGCAGGTGGGGATCGCACAAGACAAAGCGGGCGGCGTCGGCCGGGTCTGCGTTAACGGAGTGGCGCCGTTGAAACGCATGATACCCGGAAGCAGAGCGCAGCAACGTATTCCACCAGGCGACATCGGGCGGCGCGACGTCGTCGTGGTCGTCGCGATCGAAGCGGAAATATTTCATATCAATCAGGCGCGTCATCTGATCGGCG
>CAMYNO010000375.1 GCA_947259815.1 uncultured Parvularculaceae bacterium | reverse complement strand
GGAGCCGCATATTCATCAGCCCGGCGCAGCACCAGATACATCATTCCTGCGCGCCATGTCATCACGACAAGAATTACGGTGAAATCTTCGCCCTGTGGGACTGGCTGTTCGGCACACTCTATGCGCCCACGGAATATGAAGATCTCGAATTTGGCGTCGCCGACAAGGAGGGCCGACGCATTGCGCAGCCACACCCGACGCTGAAAGACGCCTGGCTGTTACCATTCCAGGAATCCGGCACAGAACTGGTGAAAAACCATGGGGCTGGCGAATCCGGAAAAGCCGACGCCGGTGCGCCGACATGAATCGCGGGCTATCTATCTATCTCGACGCGCTGCGCGCTGTGGCGGCGCTTACAGTCTTTGCCTCGCACTTCGCTTATGAGCGGTTCTCCGGCGGCGGCTATCTCGCCATCCGCGACTTCAATCTCGGCAGCGACGCCGTGGTCGTCTTCTTCGTCATGTCGGGATTTCTTATCGCCTATGCCGCCGAGCGGGCGCAGAGCGCCGGTACGTTCGTCAAGGCGCGCGCGGCAAGACTATATTGCGTTGTCCTCCCCGCAATCGCGCTCACCCTCATATGCGACGCGGTCGGGCGCGCCGCCGACCCCACGCTCTATGTCGCACCATGGGACCAGCAAGGCCCAATTATCGCGGAAATCCTCCGTGCCGTGAGCTTTACCAATGAGTTCTGGTTTGACACAAGCCGGCTGGGAACCAACGGCCCCTATTGGTCGATCGCCTATGAAGCCTGGTATTATGCGCTCTTTGCAGCGTGGAGTTTCACACGCGGCTGGCGGCGTTACGCTCTGATCGGGGCCGGGGCAATATTCATCGGTCCACGCATCTTGTTGCTGGCGCCGTGCTGGATAGCCGGCGTTTGTCTTTATCGCATCTGGCGGCGCGGGCCGCCGCCGATCAGCCGGCCGCTGGCCCTGTTATTCATGTTTATTCCTGTCGCCGCTTATGTCGGGCTGCAATGGCTCGCGGCGCCGCGGATATTATACGCTGCGCAAATCGAGCTGATGGGCCTGACGTCGCCCTTTACGACCCTCGGATTTTCCGATGAATTTTTGTGGAACTATGTGATCGCTGGTCTGGTCGCGATACATCTTTACGGCGTCATGGCCGCGCCAAAACTGTTCGAGGCGACGCCGGAAAGAATTGCGAGAGTCATTCGATGGCCGGCGCGGCGCTCTTTCAGCCTGTATCTTTATCATTACCCCTTGCTGAGTTGTCTTGCGGCTATATCGCCGCTGGCGCGCGAATCGCTTTTTCACCACGCCTTCCTGGTGATTGGCGTGCTGGCGGCGTCATTTGCGCTCGCGGAATTCACTGAATGCCGACTTGGCTGGTGGAAGAAACGTATCAATGATCTCACCCGCACCGGAAGGACGCGCGATACCAGTTCGACAATTGGAAATGTGAATACGTCGCCACACATCCAATGAAGAGAATATGTTTAGCCGTCGTTAATTGCGTTGCGGCATCACAATCGCGCTTGGTTCACTTTGGGCATCCATCTGCAAATGCTCTCGCGACAGTAATTTTTCTTCCGCATCGCGCATTATCAGCGCAACGCCATCCGGCGAATAATGATTTCCATCCACGAAGAAAAGCGTTGGGCCGTCATTAAGACGGCAATGCCCGGCGCCTGGGTCGCAAAAAATTTCTGTTGGATCGACCGTAAGAAAACCAGGCGCAAACGCCAGATCGTCGAGCATCGCACGCCACTGCCCTGCACGCAGGCGCTGTTTTTTGTAATCGACCGTCAATTCAAGATCGGCAAGAAAATCCTCGCGTTCATCCTGCGCAACGCTATCTGTAAGACGTTTTACCTGTTGCGGGACATGCTCATTTGGCTCCACCCCCGGATAGACCGCCACGAGAACATGACCGTCCGCCAACAATTGATCAATCGTTCGAACATACGCTTCACGAAGTGTTTCCTCTCCAAACGTTTCAACGGGACCATCGGGATGCGCAGAGGTCGAGTTCGTCGTGTATTTCAGCCAATGCTCAGCATAAAGAATGATGGACGGCGGCTGATTGACCATCATGTCGATCACGCGCTTTCGATGAGCATCGCAGCGCTCATCGTAGCGGATGTGCTCGACGTCAACATATGGGCAGTTGCCAAGCGCACCAGACAGATATTGCAGCCGATAACGACGAGCCATGTCCTTGGCGGGCGCCTGCAGAATCTCCGCATGACTATCGCCCAGTACGATAATTTTTTTCAGCGCGCCGTTAGAGCGACCACAACGTTCACGATCAGGAATACACCCATCGACCTCTACACCTTCGCCTGGTCGAGATTCTGTCGATTGACCAGCAACATTTTGCTCATCGACGAGCAGGCCGCTCGCCCGATTTAGAGTTACCGCATAAGCGGCAACGAGAACAAAAAATATTCCGACGATCAAAGGCGCGAATACAGTTGATTTTACCTTGAGCCGGTCGCGGAACGGACGTTCAACCCAGAGAAAGCTCACTATAGAAAGCGCCACCGTCAACAGCAGCGCGGCAATGATACTTCCGGTCGATAGTTCACCATATTTAATCCGCACGAAGGCAAATATCGGATAATGCCAGAGATAGAGGGAGTATGAAATCAGCCCGGTCCATACAAACGGCGTTGAACTTAACAGGCGCGTTGCAAAGTCGTTCTTATTCGAAAATGCTATGAT
>CAMYNO010000374.1 GCA_947259815.1 uncultured Parvularculaceae bacterium | reverse complement strand
CTGACTTGCCGACATTGTCGAGCAGGTCGAAAACCCGGTCAAAACCTACTGTTGAGCGGTAAAGTGGGGTAAGATCGTAAGTACGCATGGTGTTTCCTTCTAATCAAAGCAAGGATCTAAGCGTGCTGCGCCTCCGTTTGGACGACGTTTCACGCGCGGCGCCGAGTGGCCCTCCGCAAAAATTGATTTAGGCGCCCTGATTCCGGTTTCAACCCCGCTGGACGCAAAAACGAGCCATGGTAAAGGTCTTGGTTAACGATCATGGCCCAATGCGGAGAAGCGAGATGAAAAATACTGTGTTAGTAGCGACGGTGCTGGCGTTGTGCCTGGCCGGATGCGGCGGCGGCGAACAAGGCGCCCCCGAAGACCAGACAACGCCGCAGAGCGAGCCTGCGCCCGCACCGGAAGAAATTCTCGGCGCCATCGTCAGCGGCGAGCATCGCACAGCGGAAGAAACCGCCCGCGACGCCTATCGCCACCCGCTGGAAACGATCCTTTTCTTTGGCATCGAGCCCGATATGACCGTGGTCGAAGTCTCCCCCGGCGGCGGCTGGTATACGCAAATCCTTGCGCCATACCTCAAATCCGGCGGCGGCAAACTCTATGCGGCCGGTTTCTCCCGCGACGGCGCGAGTGAACGCGTTCTGGCCTCTCTCGACGCATTTGAGCGGAAATATGTCAGCGCACCGGAAATATACGGCGATATCGAAATGACCGTGCTGGGCGAAGAAATTGCGCCGGAGGGCGCCGCCGACGCCGTTGTGACATTCAGGAATGTGCATAATTGGCAACAGCGCGGCCGCGCGGCGGAGGCGTTTTCCAGCTTTTTCAAGGCGCTCAAACCGGGCGGCATTCTCGGCGTCGTAGAACACCGCGCCGATGGCGCCGATCTGCCCCGCGACGGGTCGTCAGGCTATGCGTATACTGATGATATAGTCGCTCTGGCCGAAGCGGCCGGATTTATCCTCGATCGGTCGTCGGAAATTAACGCCAACCCAATCGACACAAAGGAACACCCTTTCGGTGTATGGACCCTCCCCCCGGTTCGGCGCACGTCGGAGATTCGCGGCAACGAGGATCCCGAGTTCGACCAGGCGCCCTATGACGCAATCGGCGAAAGCGATCGCATGACGCTGCGCTTTTTGAAACCGGCAGCGGTAAACGAAGCGCTTTACGAATGACGACGCCTTTAAGCGACGCCGCTGGCAAGGCGTTCACCTCCCCTTTTGGCGCAGTTCTCGAACTGCGCCCCGAACAGGGCGAGGCAATTTTCGTGGACGGCCGCTCCGATCCGCCAAGCGCCGGGAAGAAATTGCCATCCGGCGTCAAAAATGCGGACTGCGTCTGGCGCAGCAACGTTGAAACCATGCGCCGGGTGCTTTCCTCCGCGCGTATAATCGAAAACGCCATGATCAATGGCCGGCTGACGATTGCCGGCGACATGAGTGTCATGGCGCGAATCAAAATGGCGGGTCGATGAGCAGATTTATTGAAATCGAAGAAAACAAGACGCCGGAAGGCGCAGTCGTTCAAACCTTCACAACACAGGATGGCGCGAATTTACGCGCGGCGTTCTTTCCGGCGCCGGCGCCGCGCGGAACCATTATCGTCGCGCCCGGCTGGGCTGAATATATCGAAAAATACTTTGAAGTCGCAGACGACCTGCGCGCGCGCCGATATAATGTGGCCATGATGGATTGGCGCGGACAGGGCCTGTCCGATGCGCCAACGACCTGGGCCGGCTATTTCGATCAGCTTGCTGATGACCTGGAGGTTTTTCGCGAAGGCCCTGTGGCGGAAAGGTTCGAAGGGCCTTATTTCCTCCTGACACACTCCATGGGCGGTTTGCCGGCGCTGATGCTGCTCGCTCGCGGATATGACGGCTTTCTTCGCGCTGCGCTTTGCGCGCCATTGACGCGCCTGTTTGCTGGCGCCGCCAACGCTGTTAACGGCGCCCTCACCGCCGGCGTCTGTATGGTCGGCGGATCTAATGCGAAGGTTTACAGAAAACTCGACGATTCGCGCGCCTTTGAGGGCAACAAGTTCACCAAAGATCCCGTGCGGCACGAACGATTTCGCCTCCTGCAGGATGCAGAACCGGACGCGACCTTATTGGCGCCCACTTATGGCTGGGTGCGCGACGCCATGCGCGCATCGAAGGAAATTCATGGCAGCGGCTATTTCGACTCCCTTCGCACGCCCGTAAAAATTATCTCCGCCGGCGCCGAAAAAGTCAGCGACGGCAGCGATCACCCGAATATCGCCGCCATGAGTCCCTTGATCGAACTGGAAACAATTGACGGCGCACTCCATGAAATCATGATGGAGGTGGACGAATATCGGGATGCGTTTTTTGAAATTATGGATGGGTTTTTCTGGCGCGGATAAGCGACCGGCAAGACACCGGCTATTTGCGCGACGCCAGGATTTCCAGCGCGGCGGCGTGAAGCGCCGGCGTTGCCGCCGCCAACATTTCACCGCGCCCCTCCGCACCCAAAGGTTCCCCTTGCCAATTGCTGACTACGCCGCCCGCCCCCTCGACGACCGGTTTTAGTGCCGCATAGTCATGGAGCTGGAGCGAAGTTTCAGCGACAATATCAAGCTCGCCAATGGCGAGAAGACCATAGGCGTAGGCATCGAGGCTGAACCGGGCGAGACGTGTCGCTGCGGCCAAGCGCGAAAAAGCATCGACATCTTCAGCTGTCATATAACCGTCCTGACGTGGATCCGTAGTTGATATTCGCGCTTTTGAAAGTTCAGTCAGGCCGCTGGTGCGTGCTTCAAACGCCTTGCCGCCTCTGACAAATTGCGCGCCGCCGCCAAAACCAAGCCAGCGCTCATCTGTATAGGGTTGATCAATGACGCCCAGAACCGATGACCCGTCATGCTCAAGGGCAATCAATGTGGTCCAGCTCGCAGCGCCGCAGACGAAAGCGCGTGTCCCGTCAACAGGGTCGATCACCCAACGGAACGGCCCGTCGGCTGTACGTTCGCCAAACTCTTCCCCAATGATCCCGTGCTGTGGATAGGCGTCTTGGACCATCGCAGCGATGGCGCGTTCGGCTTCGCGATCGGCATCCGTTACCGGGTCGTAATCGGCGCCGGCTTTATTTACGACGTTCGCGCCAGCGCGGAAGCGCGGAAGCGTCTCACGACGAGCCGCATCAGCGAGCCGCGTCGCGAAATCAGAAAATTGTGAAAAATCGTCTTTTGAAAGCGCCATGCCGGCGCGATCATAGAGCCGGTGCGGCTATGCGCAACTGCAACGTTTCACCAACTATCAGTTCGAGCCGATCATGGCGCGGGCGAGGTCGAGCAGGCGCCGGCGCGGCTCCTTTTCGAGCTGGTAATAACAACGCACAAGATCGATGGTTTCTTTTTCATCGAGGATTTCGGCAACGGGCAAATCGCGCAGCGCGAAGCCCCCGGTCAGGTTATGGTCAAGTTTCGGTTCCGACCCGTTCATGCCTTCGAAGAAATAGGCGACAGGCACTTCAAGCGCTTTGGCGAGCGCCCATAGCCGCGACGCAGAGATACGGTTCGATCCGCTCTCATATTTTTGGATCTGCTGGAACTTGATATCAACAGCGCTGGCGAGCGCTTCCTGAGTCAAACCCAGGAGGCGACGGCGGGCGCGCAAACG
>CAMYNO010000373.1 GCA_947259815.1 uncultured Parvularculaceae bacterium | reverse complement strand
GCGTTCTCGCCTTCCAGCACTTGAACGACAACCGGCTCGGACATCATGAATTCGACCAGTTCGCCGAAAAACGGGCGCTCCTTGTGGACGCCATAAAAGCCCTCGGCCTGCTCGCGGGTCATTTTGATGCGCTTGGAGGCAACGACGCGCAGGCCGCCCTCTTCCAGCTTGGCGATAACCTTGCCTGTGAGATTGCGGCGGGTCGCATCGGGCTTGATGATGGAAAATGTACGTTCGAGCGCCATGGGCTTTTCGTCCTTCGCTGTGGAAATTTTTGATTCGGGCGCGCTTCCTATCAACGCAGGCCATCGCCGACAACCGCCCTGATGTTTGCGAAAAGCGCCGAAACGCCGCATCTTGGGCCAGTCGACGCATTCCGGGGCCAGAGGGAGATATCCATGTCCGAATCACAATCGACGCCGCAGGGCGAACCGCCGATTTCCACTAATCCCAGTGAGAGCGGAAACGCCAATCTCATCTATATACTCTATCTCGTCGCCTTTGCGGTCGGCATTACTTCGGTCGTTGGCGTCGTTATGGCGTATATGGCGAAAGCTGAGGCACCGGATTGGCTGAAAAGCCATTATGACAATCAGATCAATATATTCTGGAAAGGTCTTCTATACGGCGTCATCAGTTGTGTTTTGATGGTGGTGTTGATCGGCTTCGTCCTGATCGTCATCACGCTCGTCTGGTATATTGTGCGGATCGTTAAAGGCATGCAGGCGCTTTCCAAACGCGAAGCTATCGAAAACCCCGGCGATTGGGGCTTTTAGGCCGCCCTAAGCCTGCGCGAGGGTAAGCTGGCGGGTAACTTCCGCAAGCGCGATAGCGCCTGCCGTTGCGACATTGAGCGATCTCGCCCGCGCGGAAATGGGGATACGCAAACGAGCGTCAGCCGCGTTGTGGACATCCTCCGGCACGCCGGCGCTTTCCCGGCCAAGCAGCACTATGTCATCGCGCTGAAAGGCGAAATCCCAGATTGATTGCTCCGCCGCCGTGGTCAGCAGGACGACCCGTCCCGCGCCGATAGTCGCCCTGAAAGCCGCCCAGCTTGCGTGGGATTTTGGCGCGGCAACCTCGCCGTAATCCATCGCCACCCGCCTTAAGGCCTTGGCGTCGAGCGGAAAGCCGCAGGGTTCAATCACCTCTATCGCCGCATCGAAGCACGCCGCCGCGCGGATCGCGGCGCCCACATTCTGGGGAATGTCCGGTTGGTAGAGAACGAGCCGCAACATAGCCATTTCCTTACTCTTTTGCGCCGAATGGCCGCCCCTTGAGCGACGCTAGGCCGCAGCCCCCGACCGCCTAGACTTAGTACATAGGACATGCAAAACACGCGCGCGATTCTGCGACGCGTCCAGCGCGGCATACTCTTAGGGGCGACATTTGCAATGACGACCAGCGATCCAACACACGACAGCGAACCGACCAGACGAGACTTCATCCATATATTCGGCACGGCTGCGACAGCCGTTGGCGCCGGCGCCGTGGTTTGGCCGCTGGTGCACCAGATGAACCCGGATGCCTCGGTGCTCGCGCTGTCCACAAAGGAAGTCGACCTCTCATCGGTTGAGGTTGGGCAGGCCATCAAGGTTTTCTGGCAGGGCAAGCCGGTCTTCATCCGCCGCCGCACGGCCGTGGAAATCGAGGAAGCCGAAGCGACGCCCATGTCCGCCCTGAAAGACGACAACGCGCGTAACGCCAACCTAGCTGGCAAGGTCGACGCATCCGACAATGCCCGCACCTCAAGCGCCGATGGCGAGGCAAAACCGGAATGGCTGGTTCTCGTCGGCGTCTGCACGCATTTGGGCTGCATCCCGCTTGGCACCAGCGCGGGCGAGAACAAAGGCGATTACGGCGGCTGGTTCTGCCCCTGCCATGGCTCGCATTACGATACGGCAGGCCGCATTCGAAAAGGCCCGGCGCCGGAGAATCTGCCCGTACCGCCCTATGAATTTGTTTCCGATACCGTCGTGCGGATCGGGTAGGAGGAGAAAAAGAGATGAGTGGTCATCCGTCTACATATAACCCCTCCACCGGTTTCGAGAAATGGATCGACAAGCGTTTGCCGATCATCCGTTTCGGCGCCGATTTCATGGAATTCCCGACGCCGAAGAACCTCAATTACTGGTGGACCTTCGGCGGCATCCTGACAGTTTGCCTCGTCGTACAAATCATCACCGGCGTCGTGCTGGCGATGCATTACACGCCGCACACGGATTTCGCCTTCGCCTCGGTCGAACACATCATGCGCGACGTGAATTACGGCTGGCTGATGCGTTACGTGCACGCCAATGGCGCGTCGATGTTCTTCATCGCTGTCTATATTCACATGTTCCGCGGCCTTTATTACGGATCTTACAAAGCGCCGCGGGAAATGAGCTGGATTCTCGGCGTTGTCATCTTCCTCTTGATGATGGCGACGGCCTTTATGGGATACGTTCTTCCCTGGGGTCAGATGTCCTATTGGGGCGCGACGGTTATCACCAACCTCTTCTCGGCGATCCCGCTGGTCGGCGAGTCAATTCGCACCTTGTTGTGGGGCGGTTTCTCGGTCGATAACCCGACGCTCAACCGCTTCTTCTCCCTGCATTATCTCCTGCCCTTCGCCATTTTCGGCGTTGTCGCGCTTCACATCTGGGCGTTCCACACATCGGGCAACAACAACCCGAGCGGCGTTGAGGTGAAGGACGTGAAGAAAGACACATTGCCTTTCCACCCGTATTTCACGGTGAAAGACGGCTTTGCCATCGTTCTTTTCTTCATCGTCTTCGCCCTGTTCGTATTCTTCAATCCGAACGCGCTTGGACATGCGGACAACTATATCGAGGCAAACCCGCTATCGACGCCGGCGTCGATCGTGCCGGAGTGGTACTTCCTCCCGTTCTACGCGATCCTGCGCGCCATCACCTTCGATATCGGACCGATCTCGTCGAAGCTTGGCGGCGTCATCGCCATGTTCTCGTCGATCCTCGTCCTGTTCGTTCTGCCATGGCTCGATACTTCGAAAGTGCGCTCCATGCGCTTTCGCCCGGTTGCGCGTTTGTGGTTCTTCCTTCTCGTCATTACCTGCCTCGCGCTTGGCTGGCTCGGCGGAAAACCGGCGGAAGGCGTTTACGTCATGTGGGCGCAGATCTTCACCGCCTATTATTTCGGCTTCTTCCTGATCATCCTGCCGCTTCTCGGCATCATGGAAACGCCCAAGCCGATGCCGCGATCGATTGCGGATGCGGTCCTGAAACCAAAATCCGCCGATGCAGCGCCCGCCGGCGCCGTCCCAGCGGAGTAAGCGCGATGAGAAAAATAATGATAAACGCCCGCCTGATCGCCTGTTCGCTGTTCACCGCCCTTGCTGCGGTGAGCGCCGCCGACGCCGCGTCCGGCGAGGCCAAGGCCGTCAAACACAACCACTGGCACTTTGCCGGACCGTTCGGAACCTTTGACCAGAACGCCCTGCAACGCGGTTTCCAGGTTTATGAAACCGTCTGTTCAAGCTGCCACGGGCTGGAGCTGATTTCCTTTCGCAACCTTGGCGACAAAGGCGGGCCTTTTTACCTGCCAAGTTGCCCGGCCGGCATTCCCGATAGTGTGGACTGCGCGAACCCGAACGAAAATCCGGTCGTCAAGGCGATTGCCGCAAACTACAAATTCCAGATCACGGATGGCCCCGATGATGGCGGCGAGATGTTCCAGCGGCCGGCAGTGCCCTCAGACCGCGTGCCCGGCCCCTATGCAAACGACCAGATTGCACGCCTCGCCAACAACAATGCGCTGCCCCCTGATCTTTCCCTGATTACAAAAGCGCGCCACCATGGACCGGATTACGTCTACAGCCTGCTTTCCGGGTATGAGGACGCGCCGTCGACGGTCGAGATCGCTGTCGGTCAGTATTACAATCCGTATTTCCATGGCGACATGTCGCAAAACCTGAAGCCGGAATATGTGGATGAACAAGGCCACCCGGAAGATGGCGTCGAAGTCCCTCTTGGCGGCGTTCTCGCCATGGCGCCGCCGCTCGCCGACGGCATTGTCGAGTACACGGACGGTTCGCCGCAAACCGTTGAGCAATATGCTGCCGACGTTACCGAATTTTTGATGTGGGCGGCCGAACCGAAGATGGAAGCGCGTAAGTCGCTCGGCGTTGTTGCGCTGATCTATCTCGTGATCCTCGCCGGGATTCTTTACTGGTCCTATCGCAAGATCTGGGCTGACGCGCACTAGAATTACCCTGCATCACCCCGCCCTTCGAGACGATCATATTCCTTCATCCTGAGGGCGACGCCGGACTTGTTCCGGCGGAAGCGTCTCGAAGGACGAAGGAATATGGCCCCTCAGGATGAGGTGATGCAGGGCCATCGCGCCTTGCAGTAACCTGCACCAGACAAACGTCGCTTTTTTTGCGCGCCACCATGGCGGGAATTGCGCGTCCCCGACACGCCAATAACCGTAAATTCTTCAAGGAAACCCGCTATCGGTCGATAGTTATCGTCATCATCCCATGACGCCTTAGAGTGTCGTGTATGACGAAGAAGACCGTTACAGTGCAATTCAACGCCCGGCCGGAAACGCGGCCTCAACACCGCAGTTGTCGCCACTACGCGACGCGTGCCCACCGCTGGCAATGGCGCCCCACATTCGAAGAAAATCTGTGTAATCCGGGCAGCGCCCGGACGCGGCGCATCCTACCGATAGGGCGCGTCGAGTTCGAGATTGCGCGCAATCTCACGCTCCCAGCGATCGCCATTGGCGAGCAGGCGATCCTTGTCGTAGAACAGCTCTTCGCGGGTCTCGGTGGCGAACTCAAAGTTCGGCCCCTCGACAATCGCATCCACCGGACACGCTTCCTGACAGAACCCGCAATAGATGCACTTGGTCATGTCGAT
>CAMYNO010000372.1 GCA_947259815.1 uncultured Parvularculaceae bacterium | reverse complement strand
GGAATAAACGGTAAAAGTGATCCCGAGATTTCTTAGTTCGCGTTCCGCAGCCTCGTTGCGCTTGTTGAGCGTACGCAGATTGTAGCGGGAAAGTCGTTTGGCGACGGCGCCATTAGCGCCGGCGGCGCTGCCTGTGATTTCGCAAAAGTTTTCGCCGGCGTCATAGCCGTCGAGTAATTTTTTGGGCGGCATGGAATTTATTTATAGCGCACCCTTTCGGGTTTTGCAATCGTAAGCTTTATATCAGTATACGAATGCATTGCCGATATACCTTCGTATCCCGCAATTCACCCTCCCAATAAACCGGCGCCGGCGATGCGGATGGCGTTTTGAAATCGCCATTCGGCGTGATATCAAAACTGCAAACCGGATTGGGCAAGGGAGGTTCTTATGCTCCGACTATGGGTGGTTATCTTGTGTTTTTTTGTGGCTGCGCCGGTCGCCGCTGCGCCGACAGATGATCTCAACGCGCTGTTTGAGGATTATCAAAGCAATAAATTCGTGGAAAATCCGTTTGAGGCCACCTATGCCGGCGAGGCCGGTTATAATGATCAGGTTCCGGCGGTCAGCCCTGAGGATTACGCAAGACGGGCGGTGGCGTCCGCGGGTTTTCTTGCGCGGCTGGACGAAATTGACCGGTCAGGTCTGGGCGATGCCGATCTGGTCAACGCTGACATCCTGCGCTTTATTTTAAAGCATGAGGTCGCCTTGGCGCAGTTTCGCTCCTGGCGCGCGCCGTTTCTTGCTGACGCCGGGTTCCATACCGAAATTGGCTCCCTGGTCAGCGCGACCTCCTTTCGCACGGAGAAAGATTTTGAAGACTATATCGCGCGGTTGAGCGCGCTTCCCGCCTATATCGACCAGAACATAGAAAATATGCGTGTTGGGCTTGCGGAAGGGTTCACCCAGCCCAAGGAAATCATGCCGCTGATCATTCCGTCATTCGAGGCAATGGCGGATCCCGATCTGGATGCCCATCCGCTTGCGACGCCGTTCCAGTCGATGCCGAACGTGATTTCCGACCGCCGGCAAAAAGCTCTTCGCAAAGCTGGCCATCGTGTTTTGAAAGAGCAGGTCTTTCCCGCGTTTTCGGCGCTCGCAACATTTATGAAAGAAGAATATCTTCCCAATGCGCGGGAGACCTTGGGCGTAAGCGAAACGCCGGATGGTGGGGATCACTACGCCGCTCTCGTTCGTTATTTCACAACACTCGATGACGCAACCGCGGATGAGATCCATGAGATTGGCCTGAAAGAGGTCGCGCGCATTCGCAAGGAGATGGATCAGGTCATCAAGGATGCTGAGTTTGACGGGAGCTTTGCAGAATTCTTAGAGTTTCTGCGTACGGACCGTCAGTTTTACGCCAAGACGCCGCAGGAAATGCTCGACCGCGCCGCGTGGATCGCGAAAGACATAGACGGCCGATTGCCGGCTTATTTCGGCAAGCTGCCGCGACAACCCTATTCGGTCGAGCCAGTGCCGGAAAATCTCGCGCCGAATTATACCAATGCGCGATACTCCGGCGCACCGCTCGATTCCCCGCGGGGCGGTCAATTCTGGGTCAATACATACAAGATCGAGATCCGGCCGATGTATCAGCTTACGGCGATGGCGCTGCACGAAGCTGTGCCGGGCCATCATTTGCAGGTCGCGCTGTCGCTGGAAATTGAAAATGTTCCAGACTTTCGACTCGGGTTTTACCCTCACGCCTATGGCGAAGGCTGGGGCCTTTATTCAGAAAAGCTGGGCGTGGAGATGGGCGTTTATCAAACGCCATATGATCATTTCGGCCGGCTGACTTGGGAAATGTGGCGCGCCTGTCGGCTTGTCATCGACACGGGTATCCATTCGAAGGGATGGACGCGTCAGCAGGCGATGGACTATCTCGCCGGGAATACAGCGTTATCGCTGCATAATGTGCAAACCGAAGTCGACCGTTATATCGCGTGGCCGGGACAGGCGCTTGCTTACAAAATGGGTGAGCTGACGATCTGGGAGTTGCGCGCCAAGGCCGAAGAGGAACTGGGCGACGAGTTCGACATCCGTAAGTTCCATGATGCGGTGCTTGTCGAGGGCGGCTTGCCGCTTGATCTGCTCCGTAAACAAATTGACCGGTATATCGCTGAAGAAAAATCGAATAACTGAAGACGCAGCGAGAATGTTCCGAACTCAATTTGCGCCAGAGGTTTAGACGACGCCGTGATAGAACCGCTTAATATTCCTGTTGTTGAAACAGAGCGCCTTCGCTTGCGCGGGCACCGGCTTGAGGATTTTGCCGCCATTCGCGAAATGTGGGTGGACCCGCTTGTGGTGAAGTACATTGGCGGCAAGCCGCGTGCTGTGGAAGAGAGCTGGCTGAAATTTCTGCGGTCGGCCGGCTTCTGGGTTCATCTCGGCTATGGCTATTGGATCATTGAGGACAAGGAAACCGGTGAGGTTGCCGGTGAAGTCGGATTTGGCGATTTCAAGCGCGAATTAACACCGTCAAATAGCGGCGAGCCGGAAATCGGCTGGTCTCTCGCGTCACGCTTTCACGGGCGCGGCATCGGTATCGAAGCGGCGCAGGCTGCTGTGACATGGGGCGCTGAGCAAAATTTTGGCGCGCCAATGTCGTGCATCATTGAACCTGCAAACGTCGCCTCTGTCCGTATTGCAGAAAAGATCGGCTTTACTGAAACGACGCATACAACCTATCACGGCGTCGATATTATTCTTTATCATCGCCGGTAAACGTCGTAGCATATTGCTCGCGCAGGGCCTGCTTCTGGATTTTTCCCATGGCGTTCCGCGGTAAGGCATCAACATGGAAAAAACGGCGCGGGCGTTTGAAGCGGGC
>CAMYNO010000371.1 GCA_947259815.1 uncultured Parvularculaceae bacterium | reverse complement strand
TCACAAGAACCCCCAGTTCCTCCAGATCAAACCCCATAATGCACCCCAGCAAGATCGTTTCGACAGTGGAACTTTACATGTGAAAAAATTGTGTCGGTAAAGTTTCAGTTTTGCAAACACATCAAGCACTTATGGTGCGCATTGCGTGCGCGCCATTAGGCGTAAGCATCCACAATGTTTGGAAAACTTTTTTCACGTTTAGTTTTCCACATAATGGTCGCCGGAGGCGTCAGTTTCCGTGAAAATTACTTTTGTTTGCGCGTTTCGAGGGGTACACCGCCGGCCATGAGTATTTGGGACCGAATTGGCGCTATGTTGGAGACAGCGCGCAAGCGAACGCTTGGCGCTGTATTGGAAAACCTTGCAGCGCAAAAACAACGGCGGCACGAGGCGGCATTTTCCATTGCCTTGATCGCGCTCTCGGCAAAAATGGCGAAAGCCGATGGCGTTGTTACGGATGATGAAATTGCGGCCTTTCTCGATTTTTTCAAGTTTCCGGAGAAAGAGGCCGGCAAGGTCCGGATGATTTTCGATCTCGCGCAGCAGGATGTTGCCGGTTTCGACGAGTATCTGCGAAAAGTCGCGCGCATATTTGAAGAGGCGCCAGCCGTTCTTGAAGATGTTCTGGATTGTCTTTTTTATGTAGCGGCGGCGGACGGTGTCGCGCATCCGCGCGAGCTTGAGCTGCTTGAGAACGCGGCAACGATTTTCAACACGCCAAAGGCGGCCTGGCGGCGCCTGAAAGCTGCGCATCGTGGACTTGGCGATGACGATCCCTGGCTCATATTGGGGCTCGATGACAGCGCCAATCTGGACCATATCAAGCGCACATATCGTGCACTGGTGCGCGATCATCATCCAGACGCTTTGATCGCCCGCGGCGTTCCGGCGGATCTGGTTCGAATCGCGGAAGGCCGGATGGCCGCGATCAATACAGCTTACGAGCGAATATTAACCGAAATTGAGGCTCGCCCTGCTTAGGTTCTGCAGGCGTATTGCCGAGAATCGCCATTTTCCCACCCTGTGGAGTGGACGATCGGCAAAAGCTTTGCTTTGATATGACTAATGCGTCGGGGGATGTTGGCGCAGGGAGTGGTGTAAGACGTTGAATAAGATTGCTCGCGGTTCAGATATCAAGAAGATCCATTCGCTTGGGTTCATGGCCAAAGTGAGCGACGCGGCGTCGTTCTGGGGTGTTATCCTGTTTTCAGCGGCTGCGATTGCCGCAATTGCTCTTGTAACCCCATTTGTCCTGGCCGTCGCCGCTGTCGTTGGTCTGCTTGCCGGAAATAAGACACGCTCGTCCTGGCGGTCTTCACGCGCATAACACTTCGCGCGATCCGATCCGCAAAAAAAACTGTTTGGTGCCTGACGCAGTTTCGGCGTAGGCGGAGCTATGGATTCGAACTTAAACCGGAGCTCCCTGTGACGCCGCGCGAAGCGGCCGCGCTTGCGACGATTGCAGTGATTTGGGGGTTCCATTTCGTTGTCATCAAACTAGCCGTGAGCGAATTGCCGCCAATGTTTTATGCGGCGATGCGCATGACATTGGTTGCTGCGGTCATGTTTCCGTTTCTGAAATGGCGGGCGCGGGAAATGCGGTATATTTTACCCGCCGGCTTGTGCCTTGGGGCGTTCAACTACGCGTTCATGTTTTCCGGATTAAGTTACGCAACGGCGTCCGCTGCAGCGATTGCTATCGAGCTGCATGTTCCTTTTGCAACGATCCTGTCTGTCATTTTCCTGAAGGACCGCATTGGCGCGCCGCGCATTATCGGCATCAGTCTCGCGTTTATCGGCGTCGCCGTAATTGCCCTTGGCGGCAATCATGGAAGCAGCGAGCAAAGCAGCAATATTCCGCTCGGCGTCGCCTTGATCGCATGCGGCGCCCTCTCGGAAGCAATAGGCGCGATCCTCATCAAGAAGGCGTCAGGCTTTAAGCCGCATGAATTGCTCGCCTGGTTCTCCGTGATCGGTGCGGTTTGCCTGTGGTTGCTCACCCTGACTGTTGATAGCGGGCATGTAGAGGCATTTGCGGAGAGCAATAAATTCTTAATCATCAGTGCTGTTACCTATTCGGCAATTGGCGGATCAATCATCGGGCATTCGCTGTATTATTGGTTGCTTCAGCGATTGCCGGTTAGCGTCGTTGCGCCAAGCGTATTGCTGACCACGGTGGTCGCGGTATTTTTTGGCGTTGTCTTGCTGGGCGATCCGTTTGGTCCGCGAATGATCGTCGGCGGCCTGTTGGTGCTTTCCGGCGTTGGCTTTGTCCTGTTCCGCAACAGCCGCAAACCTGGCAGCAAGGCGCCGTTGCCGGAACCGGGTGGTCTGCCGTGAGAGATGAGGTCCGACGTGAATTTTATTGATGCGCTCTCGCCCAATTTCGACGAACGCAATCGTTCGGTCGACATGATCGTCCTGCATTACACGGGCATGAAAACCGGCGACGAGGCGCTCGCGCGAATGTGCAACCCGAACGCAAAGGTGAGCGCGCATTATTGCGTGGCTGAAAATGGCGATATCTATCGACTGGTCGATGAAAACAAACGCGCCTGGCACGCAGGCGTTTCATACTGGAACGGCGATATTGAGATCAATGCGCGCTCAATAGGAATTGAAATCGTCAATCCCGGCCACGAGTTCGGGTATGATGACTTTCCCGACGCACAGATCGACGCCGTCATCATGCTGATCAGGGACATCCTGACCCGTCACGACGTTACCCCGGAAAATGTGCTCGGACATTCCGATGTGGCGTCGAGGCGTAAACATGATCCGGGCGAGAAATTCCCCTGGGCGCGGCTGGCGGCGGAAGGTC
>CAMYNO010000370.1 GCA_947259815.1 uncultured Parvularculaceae bacterium | reverse complement strand
TGGCGTTTTACACCGGATAATAAATTCGTGGAACGCATCGACGCGGACGAAGCACTGCTTTCCGGCGAGACGATGGAACTGCGCGGCGCGAGCGTCATGTCGCTCAAAGACGATACGTCCCGCCGCGCCCCGGTCTATGCCATTCCGACCACGCTGACATCGGCCGATCTCGGCGAGCGGGTCCAGGCGCCCGAAACGGTCTCCCTGTGGAGCCTGCCGCGGTTCATCGCCCTTGCCGAGACGGCGGGCCTGCCGACCGTGCGCTACCAGATCCGGTTTCACGATCTTTGTTCGACGCCGCTGAAATTGCTGGCCATGGTGCTGATCGCAGCGGCGTTTTCGATCCGGCCCTTGCGTTTCGGCGGGCAGTTACAGCTGGTGGTTTTGTCGATCGCGGCGGGATTTGCGCTTTACGTATTGTCCGAGGTCTCAACCGCCCTTGGGGAGTCCGAAATAGCGCCGGTCGCCCTCGCCGCATGGGCCCCGGCGGTCATCGCCGCCCTATTGGCGATATCCGCCCTGCTCCACGCTGAAGATGGCTGACCATTAACGCCGTCTTGTGCTGGACCTTAAGGGCGATGCAATCTATCGATGAGGATGTTCAACCGTCCACCCGGGCGCCGGCGCTCGCATCCGGTAATCTTTTGGTGTCAGGAGTTTCCTTGCCTTCCTCGCTTCGACTAGCGCGATACGCCCTTACCGCCGCGCTTGCCGGGACGGCGTCGATATTTGCGTTGTCGGCGATGGCGCAGGATGAGGGGGCCGATCCGTTCGGGGTTGAAGAACCCGAACAGATCCTCTTCGAGGCCGATACCGTATTCCGCGAAAGCACGGACTCGCCAATTATCGCCGAGGGGGATGTTCGCGCCTTTTTCGGCGAACGCTATCTGCGCGCGGACAAGCTTGTCTACGACCCGGCGACGGACGTTGTTACCGCCGAAGGCAATGTCTCGATCACCGATGAAAATCTTGAGACGATGTTCGCCGGGCGCGTTGTCATTTCCGGCGACCTTCGCGACGGCATCGCGGAAAACTTCTCCGCCCTGCTTGAAGAAAACGCCCGGCTCGCCGCCGACAGCGCCATTCAGGAACAGGGCGCGCGAACAAAGCTGAACCGCGCCGTCTATACGGCCTGCAATGTCTGCGACAAGAACGGCGACGCCAGGATTCCTACATGGCGCATCAAATCCCTGCGCGTGATCCGCGACACCGAACGCAAGGTTGTGCGTTTTCACCACGCCTTTTTCGAGCTGAAGGGCGTGCCCATTCTTTATACGCCGTTTCTGCAGGGACCGGATCCGAGCGTTGAACGCCAGTCGGGTTTCCTGACTCCGCGGGTCGGCCTTTCTGGCCGCCTTGGTTTCAATTTCGAGCTGCCCTATTATTTCGCCCTCTCAAATTCGGAAGACGCAACGTTCTATCCAAAATACACGGCGGAAGACGGCGTTCTCTGGCAGGGCGAATATCGCCGTCATTTCAAGAACGGCTATCACGTATTTCAGGGCGGTATTATCAACGGACCCAATCAGCCCGAGCCGGAGCCGCCGGAGCCGGGCCAGTTGCCGGTTGAATCGACGCCCGGCGTGCGCTGGCATCTTTTCGGCCGCGGCTATCAGGATTTCGGCGATCACTGGCGCGCCAGCTATGATCTGGAGCGCATTTCGGACCGGGAATATCTTCGCCAGTATGACGTTCTGCGCCGCGGCGATCTTCGCCAGCAGATCAATCGCGGCGCGACCAACCAGTTGCGGTCCAACTTCCGCCTTGCCCGTCGCGGCGAGAGTTCACAACTCTTTATCGATACATTCCTGTTTCAGGGCCTGCGCGAACAGGTATTCATCGACCACGCCCTATGTCCTGCCTCTGATCGATTACGAGCATCGCTTCGGCAAGGTTGCCGGCGGCAACACCGCCGTCAGCGCCAACATCGCCTCCATCTACCGCACGGCGGGAACGGACTCACAGCGCTTCACCGCTGCGGCGAACTGGGACCGCGACGTGATTACCACGGGTGGGCACCGCTTGCATTTCTTCGCAGAAGCACGCGGTGACGTATTCTTCTTCCAGGACCTGGATGAGGGAACGGAAATTTGTTCCAACCCGAACGCTGGATGCGCGGTTGACTTTCCCGGTCTTGCAAGTGGCGAGGAGACGGACACGGTCGGACGGTTTGCACCGACGGTCGGCGCGGAATGGTCCTACCCCGTCGCCAGGGACTTCGCCGGCGGACGTCTCCTGCTTGAGCCGCGCGTGCAACTTGTGGCGAGTCCGACTGGACGAAACGATGCGGCCATCGTCAATGAAGATTCACAAAGCATCGAATTCGATTATGCGGGCCTGTTCGATTTCAACAAAGCAACCGGTTACGACGCTTTTGAAGACGGTCAGCGGGCCAATATTGGCATCGACGCTTCGGCGAAATGGGATAATGGCATTGAACTTGAAGCCTCGATCGGGCGCCAGTTCCGAATCCAGGAAACTGACGCCTTCGATTTCTCCTCCGGTCTCGGCGAAAAATCATCCGACTTTGTCGGCAGTTTGAACTTGCGTCTCGGCGGCCGTTTCGGGGTTGAGAACCGCTTCCGCTTTGACGCCGATGACAGTCGGTTCGCCCGGATTGAATCCCTCGGTTATTTCCGCACCGGACCCATAAGTGGCAATGTCACCTATATCCGCCTCAACGAAGAAAATGTTGCAGCCAATCTCGTTCGCCGGGAGGAACTAACGGCAACTGCGCGGCTCAGGATCGCCCGCCATTGGTATGCCGGCGGCGAATGGCGACTGGACCTGGAGCCGCCGCCTCTACGCGATAATAATGGGGATCTGATATTGCCGCCGCCCGCTTCGCGAACCATTCGGCAGGACTTCACTATTGGCTATTCGGACGAATGTTCGACCTTTGCCGTCACCTACCGCCGCGACCAGACGCGCACCACCAATCTCTCCCCGAATGAAGCGTTTCTCCTGACATTCACCCTGAAATCGCTGGTACAATAGGCCCGTTCCGCCCGCCGGCTTGCCAGAACGGCAAAACGGCCTATTTTTCGTCACGCTTTTCGCCTAGAACTCCGTTTCTTCGAGCTTTCGGCGGCATGGCGAGCCGGCTCAAACGGAACCAGACAAGAATGATGGTGATGCGCTTTATCAAAATATATTCAATGGCCTGTGTGCTTTTTTTCAGCCTGGTTTCAGGTGTGGCAACCGCCCAGACAGCTGACGAGACGCCGCCCACCAGCGATGAAGTCATCGCCCGTTCCGGCTTGCCAGTGGAATCCATCGCCGCCGTCGTCAATGACAAGGTCATCACCACCTTCGACGTGCGCCAGCGCATGCGCCTCGCCATTATCTCTTCCGGCGGACGGATCCCCAAGGAAGCGATGCCGCAACTGCAGCAGCAGGCGCTGACCGAGTTGGTGCAGGAAAAGCTGAAAATCCAGGAAACCGAAAAATACGAGATGACTTTCTCGGATCGTGATTTTCAGAACGAGTTGGGGGGCATGGCCGCCCAGTTCAACATGGCGCCGGCGGCGTTAATCGAGGCGCTCAATAGTCAGGGGGTCTCGGAAAAATCCCTGCGCAGCCAGATCATGGCCGGGGTCTTGTGGCCGGAACTGGTTCAGGGCCGCTATCGCGACCGCGTTCGCGTCAACGATGATGAAATCGAAGACACCATGGAGCGCATGCGCGCAGACGCCAGCCTCGATCAATTCCTGATTTCAGAAATCTGTATTCCCGTCGACGACCCGTCCCAGGCCCAGCAATATTATCAGGGCGGCTTGCAACTTATCGAACAGATGCGCCGCGGCGTTCCCTTCGCGGTTATCGCGCAGCAATATTCCGGCTGCACCACCGCTGCTGTCGGCGGCGACATTGGCTGGGTGCGCGCCGGCGAAATGGCGCCGGAACTCGATCAGGCGATCCGTGAATTACCGGCCGGCGCCGTTACCAATCCGATCCCGTCGGAAGGCGCCTTCATGATCCTCGCCATTCGCGACAAGCGCGAAGCGAGCGTCGCCGGCGAGCCGACATTCACACTGGCCTACGCCTCGGCGCCCACATCGGTTGGCGAAAACGCCGCGCGCCTTGCCTTTGAGAAAATCAAGAACGCCGATGCCTGCTCGCAACGCGCGCTGCGCACGGACCTTGGCGAAGATATCGGCTACGCGCTGCTGGAGAACGTCACGCTCGACAAGATCGATCCGAGATTTTCGGACTTCGTTGACGGGCTTTCGCGCGGCGATCTGATGCCGGTCATTCAGGCCGACGGCGCCTATCACACGGCCTATGTCTGCGACAAGGATGAGGGCCTTGGCCTGCCGTCGCGCGAAACGCTGGAGAGCCGTATCCTGCAACGGCAACTGTCGCGCATCAGCCAGCAATATCTACGCGATCTGGAGCGCCGGGCGGCGATCGACGTTCGCCTGAAAAGCCCGATCGACGTCAACGGCTGACCTTCATGAATGCAAATACGCCGCTCGCCGTCACCATGGGCGAACCCGGCGGCGTTGCGCCGGAAATCACCGAAAAAGCATGGGTCCAATTGTGCGAAAGCGGACCGGCCTTTTTCATCATTTCAGACCCGGCGCTGTATCCCAATGTCGAGATTGCAACGATTGAAACGCCCGCCGATGCGCCCGCCCTCTTCTCATCCGCGCTCCCCATTTTGCCGCTCGCAAAGGCGGTCGACGCGCATAGTGGCGTCGCCTCCCCTCACACGGCGCAAGCGGTAATCGCCAGCATCGAGCAGGCGACAAGGTTCGCCATAGACGGCGCCGCCGGTGCCGTTGTCACCAATCCGATCCAGAAATCCGCGCTCCTCGCTTCCGGCTTTGCATTTCCGGGGCATACGGAGTTTCTCGAAGCGTTGACGCAGGATGTAGAAACGCCGACGGACACGCCGCGCGGCGCCGTGATGATGCTCGCCGGGCCGACGCTGCGCACGGTTCCCGTCACGATCCATCTGTCGGTCAGCGCCGCAGTAAAGTCCCTGCGCCCCGATCTTATCGTGAAAACAGCTTTAATCACCGCGCACGCATTAAAGAACGATTTCGGCATCGCCGCACCGCGCCTCGCCATTTCCGGGCTCAACCCCCATGCGGGCGAAGACAGCGCCATGGGTATGGAAGACGCGATGATCATCGCGCCCGCCATTGATGAGTTAAAGTCCATGGGCGTCGACGCAACCGGGCCGCTCCCCGCCGACACCATGTTCCATGAGGAGGCGCGGGCGAAATACGACGCCGCCCTTTGCATGCTGCACGATCAGGCGTTGATCCCGGCCAAGACCCTGGCGTTCCACGACGCCGTCAACGTGACGCTTGGCCTGCCGATTGCGCGTACGTCGCCCGACCACGGCACGGCCCTTAACATCGCCGGCAAAGGCGCGGCGCGGGCCGACAGCCTCGTCGCCGCCATACGCCTTGCCGGTGAAATCGCCGCCCGACGCGTCCGATGACCGAGTTGCCGCCCTTGCGCGAGGTGATCGAGGCGCATGAGCTTGGCGCAAAAAAATCCCTCGGCCAGCACTTTCTCCTCGATCTCAATCTGACGGCGAAAATCGTACGCGAAGCAGGGGTCGATGAAACGAGCCGCGTGCTTGAGATCGGACCGGGGCCCGGCGGGTTGACGCGCCCTCTCCTGCAGGCGGGCGCCATGGTGACCGCAATCGAACGCGATACGCGGTGCATCACTGCGTTGAGCGATCTTGCCGATCACTTTCCGGGGCGCTTGCAGCTGATCGAGGCCGATGCACTGCGTGCGGACGAATTGGCGTTACTGGGCGGACAAGCGCCGGTGAAGATCGTCGCCAACCTGCCCTATAATATTTCGACCGAATTGCTGATCAAATGGCTCAAGGCCGGCCCCGCCCTTTGGTCGTCCATGACGCTGATGTTTCAAAAGGAAGTCGCCGACCGCATTCTCGCCGCGCCGGGCTCTAAGGCGTATGGCCGTCTTTCCGTCATCGCGCAGGCCGCATCGAAACCTGTCCGCGCTTTCGATCTGCCCGCGCGCGCCTTTACGCCGCCGCCGAAAGTCGACTCCAGTATTGTCCATTTCACACCGGTGACCGCACGGGCGAACCTTCCGGCCCTTGAAAGGGTGACGGCGGCGGCGTTCGGTCAACGGCGCAAAATGCTGCGATCCTCCCTTAAAGGTCTTTATACAGCTCGCCTCGATGCCGCCCTCGCCGACGCCGGCGCCGCACCAACCGAGCGAGCCGAAGAATTGAGCGTTGCGCAGTTCATTATGCTGGCGGATGCGCTTTAAAGCCCGTTGCAAATCACTTGGCTCGCACTGCCCTCATCCTGAGGGAAATTTTTTCTTCGCCCTTCGAGATGAGCCTTTGGCTCCCTCAGGATGAAGGAAAAATTTTGTCTCGAAGGATGAATAGTGCGGATCATCTCATCAACAATGCCTTTACCCAACGCCTATTGTTTTCAATCGGCCATCAATCCAGCGCTGGCGCTCTGTCCAGGAGTGCTCGATTGCACGACGTTCATCGACCGACAGGTCGGGATGATGACACTCGAATATCAGGACAACCCGGTCGCAATCTGACCGGTTCCACGCCTCGTGACGATAGCTGTCGTCAAAGGCGATGATTTCGCCCTCGCGCCAGTGGTAATCATGATCGGCGACGCGGATCGCGCAATCGTCCGGTATAATGAGCGGCAGGTGCACCGTCAGGCGCGCATTGGTCAGGCCAAAATGCGGAGGAATATGCGCACCCGGCTTCAGGCGGGAAAAGAACGCCTCAAGAGGGGTGTTGTCGATTCGAACGAGATCGACATTTTTCAAAGCCTCAAGAGTTGCAGGGAACGCATCGGCGAGCGGCGTGCGTTTCGCCTTGTCGAACAAATGCAGCGACGACCAGTCGAGTGTTCCGCGCAGCCTGGCCCATTGCGGCGACGGCGTTTGCGCCGGCACATAGGGGGCCTGCTGAATATTTTTTTGTATGGCGGCCTGATATTCCGAACGTATGGCTTGCGTTGCGGCCTCTAGCGCCGGCGTCCAGTCGAATACCGATTTATCCGTCACCGGCGATGCCGGCAGTTCCGGCATATAAAAAATTGTCGGCGCCTGTTTATCCGTCAAAAACTGGAAAGGCTTGTCATGGGTCTGCGTCCAGACCGCATCGCGGACGCGATCGGTTGCGCCGAGATCCAGTTCATCCACCACATCTTTATGCAACCGCGCAAGATGCGTGCGCAGCGCCTGGTCTGCAAACGCCGAAAGCTCGCGAATATCGGGCGGCGCATTCGGATCGTTTCGCCCGTTTCGCACCACCGGACCAACCTCGTCGCCAAGCGACCAGACGGCGAGCGCCTGCGCCTCCCGCCCCGCCTTCATCAACGCCGCCCCGGCGTAAAGCGCAAGCAAGCTGTTGCGCAGATTCTGTTTATAGAGCGGAAGCAAGGCTTCCGCCGCCGCCGCGAACTCGCCGCGATGAAAAAGAGCAACAGGATCGGTCATGGTTGCGAGCGGTTTAGCCCGGATGGATCAATACCGCCACCAGCAAGGCGGTCTCTGTCCCGTGGTTGACCCAGGCGTGGTTCGTTGCGCGCTGAATAACCACATCGCCGGCTTTCAGCGGCGTCGGATCGCCGTCATCCAGGATGAGATCGACCGCGCCCTTGACGAGAATGATAACGTCCAGCGTTTCCGTCTTGTGCATCATCGCGTGACGCGAAGTATCGACACGGGCATGAGCCGCACCAACGGCGGCGAAGGCGAAGCCGGCGGCGGCGTCTTTTTCTTCGTCAGTTTGCGCAGGGTTTTCCGGCGCCACCGTGAACCAGCGCACCTTGACGGCGCCGGCTTGCGGCTCAAGGCGCAGATCTTCATCCTTCAGCTTGTCGGTTGCATCGTAAAGACGATCCGGCGCCAGACCGGCCGTCCAGATTTCGGCCAGTCCCGATTCTTCGACCGCGATCAGCTTCGCAGCCTCGCCGTCGATGAGGACGCGCGAGCGCCCCTCCGCTGAATTGTCAGTGACGATGCGGCGCAGTTGGGTCCAGTCCAACGACTATTCCTCCTCGTAGTGATAGGGTTGCGGACCCGCGAGATTGTTAAGCACCGAACGCGCGTCATATGCGTCGCCTTCATCCGGCGCTTCACCGGCGCCGAATAATACATCCATGCGGGCGATAAAAAATTCCTGCGCGCCGACTTTGCCAAGATCCGCGCCGACGCCGACGCCAACCGAAGAGCGCCGGCCATAAGAACTTGTGCCAAAGCCCGTGCCGACTGAAACCCCGCCGCGTTCTTCGCGGTCGATGCTCCGCCCGGTCACGCGAAACCAGTCATAGCCATTTGCAAGCGCAAGCTCGGCCGCGCGGCGCAGCGCGTAGTCCTCGACCATTTCCGGCGGCATCCCGCCGGAGCCCTGATAGGCAATGCGATAGCGATCGCTTTCGATGCGCTGTTCGGTATAACCGAAGCCTTTTGCATCGGCGGGCCCGTATTCGGCCGGCCCTGCCGTCGCACACGCAGCAATAAGCAACATCATGGGGAAAACTAAAAGACGCATTACGATCCTCCGGCGCTGAGACTTTCGCGAAGCCTATCACCCCTTCTGCGGGCGGGAAAGTTCGCATACCGCATCCATGTTTACGCGCGCCGCAGATGTGTTACGATTATCTGCGTCTGTTCTGACGCCGCGCGGGCGTTCGCGCGTTTTCCCAGTATTTGTAGCGTTTGTTTCAAGTTCCCAGCGTTTTCTCAGCCGGAGGAGAAGCGATGTCTATTTGCACGGATTTGTCTAAAATTTTTTTTGCCGCCGCGATGGTGATGGGCCTGGCAGCATCTCCTGCCCTCGCGCATGCGGCT
>CAMYNO010000369.1 GCA_947259815.1 uncultured Parvularculaceae bacterium | reverse complement strand
CTCGACGCACTCGGTATGCCCCAAGACATGATGACCCGTTTTCGCACTGCGTTGGCGAGGCCGAACGGGATAATACTTGTCACCGGACCGACCGGATCGGGCAAGACGACAACGCTTTACGGCGCCCTGAGCGAGCTTAACGATCCAAGCCGGAATATTCTGACTGTCGAAGACCCGGTCGAGTACGCCATCGACGGCGTTGGCCAGACGCAAATCAATCCCAAGGTTGGCATGACTTTCGCCACCGGTCTCCGCGCCATTCTTCGTCAGGACCCGGACATTGTCATGGTGGGCGAGATACGCGATGTCGAAACGGCGGAGATCGCGATCCAGGCAGCGCTCACCGGCCACCTCGTCCTTTCAACGGTGCACACCAATTCCGCCGTCGGCGCGGTGACGCGACTGCGCGATATGGGGGCGGAGCCGTTCCTTCTTTCATCGACGATTACTGCGGTGATCGCACAGCGTCTCGTTCGACGCTTGTGCCCATCATGCAAGGAACCCTATGAGCCCGACCTCGCCGAACGTCGTCTCCTCGGCCTCGGCGATGGCGGTGCGGCGACGATCTATCGCGCAAAAGGGTGCGGGCGGTGCGGCGGCGCCGGCTATGAGGGCCGGCTCGGCGTCTACGAACTGGTTATGATCGACGAGCCTTTGCGGCGGATGATTCATAATGACGCCAACGAACAGGATCTCGCTGACCACGCGTTTCGCAAGAGCGATACGCTGGCGCGCTGCGGATTTCGTCATGTGCGCGCCGGCGCCACGTCAATCGAAGAAGTATTGCGCGTCGTAAGGCAGGAAGACGACGATGCCGACCTTTGAGTATGAAGCGCTTGACGGCGCCGGGCGGTCGAAGCGCGGCGTGGTGACGGCGGAAACGGCGCGGCGCGCACGCATGGAATTGCGCCGGCTGAAACTGACGCCCGTTGCGATAAGTGCAGCCAGTGAAGGTCGCAAATCGCTCGGTCAGAAACAGCGCCCGCCGCGCATTCCCGGCAATGAGCTGCCGGCGGTCACGCGGCAATTGTCCGTCCTGCTTGGCGCCGGCACCCCGCTTGAAGAAGCTCTTGGCGCAATTGCTCTGCAGTCGGATAATCAACGCATACGCGCGCGCCTTCTTGGGGTGCGCGAACGGGTGACGGAGGGGCGCCGTTTCGCCGATGCGCTCGGCGAAGATCCCAAATCATTTCCTGATCTTTATCGTGCGGTCGTCGCTGCGGGTGAGACATCGGGCGATCTCGGACCGGTTCTTGGGCGACTGGCAACCATGCTTGAGAAAAACAGGTCGACGCGCTCAAAGGCGATTGGCTCGCTGCTCTATCCCGTTGCTCTTATCGTTTTTGCCGGCGGTATCATCACGGCGCTGATGACGATGGTGGTGCCGCGCATCGTGACGCAGTTCGAAGCTTTCGACGCGCAGCTTCCTTTGGTGACGCGGATCGTCATAGCGATCTCGAATTTTCTGGGGTCGTATGGATTGTACATCCTGCTCGCGGCTATTCTTTTGGGGATCGGTTTCTGGCAGGGCATGCGAAGACCCGGTTTCAAACGCGAAGCCGACAGGATCATCCTTGGAACGCCGATTCTCGGTAAATTGCTGCGCGGGCTTGATGGCGCACGCTTTGCGCGCACCCTGGCGACACTGGTTGCGGGAGGCGCGCCATTGCTGGACAGCCTGAACGGCGCCCGGCGCACGGTCATGAACGCTTTCATTCGCGAGCGCCTTGACGGTGCTGTCGCACAGGTGCGCGAGGGGGCGTCGATGGCCGCGTCATTCAAAAGGGCCAGTGTTTTGCCGCCGATGATGCTGCATATGGTCGCCGCCGGCGAGCGCGCCGGGGAATTGCCGCAATTGCTTGATAAGGCGGCTGAGCAGCTCGAGGAAGAATTCGATACTGCTTCAACGGTGGCCTTACGATTAATGGAGCCCTTGATCATTTCCATCATGGGCGGCGTGGTGGCGATGATCGTTGTATCGATTATGCTGCCGATGCTTCAGCTAAACCGGCTCGCGGCCGGCGGGTAATGAACGGAATGATGAGATGATGAAATGCGACTCTGAACGGCGCCTTCAGCGCGGCGTCACCCTGATTGAATTGCTGGTCGTGCTGGCGATCCTGGCGCTGATATCCGCGATTGTCGTTATCAATATTCTGCCGGAGCGCGATCGTGCGGCGGTGAGAAAAGCAGAGATCGATATCAGGACAATCGAAACTGCCCTCGATCAATACCGGCTCGATATGTTCAACTATCCTACGACCCAACAGGGGCTTGATGCGCTGGTCGCGGTTCCGGAGGACGTGACACGCAAATCCGATTACCGGCCCGGCGGATATCTGCGTGGCGGCGCGCCGCTCGATCCGTGGGGCAATATTTATCAATACCGGTTCCCCGGCGAGAACGGTGTGGTCGATATTTATTCCTACGGCGCCGATGGCGAGCCGGGCGGTGAGGGATTAAACGCGGATATCGGCAATTGGTCCGACGACAACCGATAAGTTTTGTCATATCCCGCCACGGACAATCCGGCCTGACGCTGATCGAGTTGCTGGTTGTCATGGGCATTCTCGCCCTGGCGGCGACTATCGTTTTGATCAATGCGCCAACCCGGCGGAGCGAGGCGCGATCCGCCGCAACGGAATTCTCAGGCGCGCTGACGGCGGCGATTGACGACGCCGTCGTTGCTGGCGGCGTCCATCGTCTGGAGGTAACGGCCGATAAGTGGCGTATCGCAAGGTTTGAGGATGAGGACTGGAAAGACTTTCGCCGCAGCGATACGCAAGGCGCGGTTCAATTTTCAATCGAGGTCGAAGAGGCGGCGGAGTCAAATATTTCGGCGCTGACCGGCGAACGCCCACAACAGCGCGGTCGCGACGAACCGTCTATTATCAGCATTGATCCTTTCGGGGATACGCCGGCATTTTCGGTGCAGTTCAGGAGCGAGCAGGAAAGCTGGACCGTACGGCACAACGAGCAGGGCGATATTACCACGGAGCGCGGATGAGGCGGCAATTTCAATACGGCATGACGTTGATCGAAGTGCTGGTTGCATTTGCGATTCTCGCCGGCATTGCCTTGAGCGTTCTCGTCCTGACCGGGCAAAACGCGCAATATATGCTGACGGCTGAGGAAAAACTTCTGGCGTCAATCGCCGCTGATAATCTGTTAACGAACGATCTGGCGCGTCGTGAAATACCATCCGCCGGGGAAACCAAAGGCGCGGTTACGATTGCCGAGCGGCCCTTCGCGTTCACACGAACAGTGGTCGAAATCGGCGACCGCGCCATTCTTATCGATTATGAAGTTCGCCGCGGTGGCGGTGAACAAACGCTTGCGCGGGTATCGGCGCTGAAGGAGGGACAATGACCTTCCCGCGTCGCTCAAGGCTGACAGATAGGCGCAGCCGGCAGCGCGGGGTGACGCTGCCGGAATTGCTTGTGGCGCTGTTCGTTTTTGCTCTTATTTCCAGTGTTGGCGTATACGCCCTGCGCCTCGCGGTGGAAGGGCGCGAACAACTGACGCGTATCGACGCCAATCTGCGGCAATGGCAGTTGGCGCGCATCACTGTCCGTCAGGATTTGATGCAGATTGCGAACCGAACGGCGCGCGATGAATTTGGCGAGTTGCAGGCAGGGCCTGTAATCGGCGGACTGGGATTTGCCGGACGTGCGCCGGTTACCGGCGAGGCGCCGCTGATTGGCTTTGTGCGCGCCGGTTGGGCAAATTACGATACGCAAAATCCGCGATCGACATTACAGTATGTCGAATATGTGCTGAAGGACGACGATATTGTCCGTCGCACCCGTCCTTATATCGACGCCGCCAGGGCGCAACCGGTGCGCGACCGGATGTTGTTTCATGATGTCAGCGAGGTATCGCTTGAGTTTCTCCTCGGCGAGACATCGCGCGGTCTCGATTGGACCGAAAACTGGCCTTCGGGCGGAACAGCGGCGCCACAGGCGGTCAAATTGCAGTTTCGCAGCAAGGCTTATGGCGATATTGAACAGCTTTTCTGGATTGGCGACACAAGCGCCGCGGCGGCAGGGTGATCGGTATGCGGAGATCAGCTCAGCGGGGCGCGGCGTTGATTGTCGTTCTGTTGCTTTCTGCGACGTTGTCTTTGCTCGTTTTCGCATTGGTTACGGCGACGACCCAATCTGCGCGCCGCACCGGCGGCGCCATGCTGCGCGGCGAATTGCTGTGGCGCGCTTCGAGCGCGGAAATCATTGCCAAAGCGGCTATATCGGAGGCGCTGCGCGTGCTTGAACAGGGCGGGCCGGCCCTGACACGCGCGCATCCCTTATTTTCGCAACAGCTAGCGATACCGTTCGCTGATGGAGCAGGGGCCATCATTTTCGCCGACGCGACCCGGTGTTTTAATGTAAACAGCCTCGCAGACGGTGAGGGAAGCGAAAACAGCGCCGTTGCAGAGTTCGTCGTGTTGCTTACGACTCTCGGATTATCCGACGCCGATGCGCAATCGCTGGCGGCGACCGTCCGCGATTGGGTCGATGAGGACACGACACAGGAGATCGGCGGCGCTGAGGACGGGTTTTACGCCAATTTGCCGACGCCCTATCGAACCGGCGGCGGTTTGATCGCATCGGTTTCGGAGCTTCGCGCCATGCGGAACGTCGCGGGAGAAATCTATACTGCGGTCAGTCCGTTATTATGCGCCCTGCCAACCCGCGAAAAGGCCGTAATCAATATTAATGCTTTGCGTCCGGAAGATGCCGTATTGTTGACGGCGGCTACGGCTGG